>CAYNDM010000336.1:0-3434 GCA_964395265.1 uncultured Bacteriovoracaceae bacterium | reverse complement strand
CTACACGGCCCGCGCCACAAGCACGGCGGCGCTGGCCGCCGGCCTTTCCTACGGCTCGCTGATGCTGACCGGCTTTCGCGGCTTCGCGCAGTTCGGCGTCATCGGCCTGATCGGGATGGTGCTTTGCTGGATCAGCGCCTTCACCCTTCTGCCCGCATTTCTAACCCTCTTGGACCGTTACAAGCCGCTCGCCACTTCAGAGCGCGAGCGCCCGTCGAGTTTCGCCAATATCATGGCCGGGATCGTCAGCAAGCGCCCCGGCCTGGTCTGGACGTTCACCCTGATCCTGACAGGCCTCTCCGTCCTGACTCTCGCGAAGTACGATCCCAGTACCGTCATCGAGTCAGACCTGGCGAAACTTCGCAACAAGGAGAGCATGGAAAGAGGCTCCGGCTATCTTTCGAAATTCGTCGACGAGATCTTTCAGCGCTACCTGAGCCCGATGGTGATCCTGCCCCGGAGCCGCGAAGACGCGGCGAAGATCGCCGAAGTCCTGAAAAAGCAGAAGGAAGCCGAAGGAGAAGACAGCCTGATCGCCTCGGTGCAGACGATCGACGATTTCATCCCGAAGGACCAGCCTGAGAAGATCAAACTGATTCGCGAGATCGAGACCTTGCTCCCCCCTCGTATCCTGAACCAGGTCAGTCCCGAGGACCGAAAGCTGATCCAGGAGTTCTTCACTCCTGAAGCCAAGCGCCCCGTCGGCATGAGCGATCTTCCGAAGCTGGTGCTGAACAAATTTCGCGAGAAGAACGGGGCGATCGGAAACCTGGTGGTCATCGAGCCTCCGATCGGGGAACGGACCGCCGATCAGAAGAATCTCGCGAAGTTCATCGGGGACCTGCGAGAGGCGGCCGACCTGGTTGAGCCTCCCGCGCCCGTGGCAGGCCCCCTGGCGATCTCGAACGATATGGTGGTGGCGATCGCGAACGATGGGCCCCGTGCGACGCTCTTCGCCTTCCTAGCCGTCGTGATCCTCGTCGTCATTCTTTTTCGCAGGCCCAGGGACATCGTGCTCGTCCTTTTCACTCTTCTGGTCGGAGTCACCTGGCTCCTGGGATTCATCCTGGGCTATGACTTCAAGGTCAACTTCTTGAATTTCATCGCCCTGCCGATCACCTTCGGCATCGGCGTGGATTACGGCGTGAACATTTATGAGCGCTACAAGCAGGAGGGCGCCGGGAGCATCGTGCGGGTCATTCGCGAGACCGGAGGCGCAGTGGGCCTTTGCAGCATCACCACGATCATCGGCTTCGGATCGCTTCTGATCGCCCAGAACCAGGCCTTCGTGAGCTTCGGCACGCTGGCCGTCGTAGGCGAGATCACTTGCATTGTGGCGGCGATTCTTTCGCTTCCCGCGTTCCTGCTGATTCAGGACCGCAAGAGAGCACGCAGGGCCGGGGCAATCGCCGGGCAGACAGCGGCTGCTTCTTCGATTTCACGCCCCAGCAAGGCGGCCCCTCCCCCTGCTGACGAGCGACACCCCGAGCTTTGAGGACCATCGAGCCGGGAGGAGCGCGCCTTTCGTTCATCTCCCAGCCGAGCTTTCACCCATCGTGGCGCAGACAAGGTCGGCCTCGACGCTTCGCTGGCAACGCCATTCCCCGATGCGATCCACGATGAGCGCCACGACGAGCGCATACGAAGACCCCCAGATCAGATCCAGGATGTAGTGATGATTCAGGTAGACGGCCGAGAAGCACATCATCAGGTAAAAGACCAAGCAAAACACCCGCAGCGCGCCGAATCGGAACGCGAAATAGGTGGCGATCAAGGGATAAGAAACATGAAGAGAGGGAATCGCCCCGAAAACGTTGGCGGACTTGCTGTACATACTCTCGAAGACCGACACGCCGAGCAACTGGTCGAAGCGCAGCGCGCCGGCGGCGTACGGCTGTGCCGAGGGGTCGGCTGGCCCCAGCCCATAGAGCGTGACGTACCAGGGAGGAGCGGCCGCGTACCAGTAATAGGTGGAATAGCCAATGAGATTGACCCAGAAAAAGGCCCAGACCACGCGGAGCGCGCGACGCCTGATGTATTCGCCTGAATGCTTCCGCGTCCCCTTCCTCGCCAGCCAGAACCGAAAATAAGCCGCAACAAGGATGAAAATGCCGATGAAAGACAGATAGTAGAACCCGGTGACCAGATCCAGCAACGCGTGCGTATGCCGCTGCCACCATTCAGACGGAATCAAGATCCCTTCATTGGTGCTGATGCCGAAGAAGCGGCGATCGAACTCGTAGGGCTCACTCACGCGGATCCGGCCCCTGAGCCAGGGCCCCCAATACCTTTGGCTGTCGTAGGCCAACCCGGTCAGCACAAGAGGAGCGACGAACCTGAACGAGGCGTCGACAGGCGCGCGAAGGACCCGGCTCCATTCCACTGGAGAAGGCCTCTCCGAGCTTAGCTCGCGGGAAGCCGGAATCGGCTGTATCGGATCCGGGCCCTCCATCATCGCACCTGCTAACTGCTCCAGGTGAAAGACACCTTTCTTGCCGTCGATCTCGAAATTCAGGATATCGCCCAGATTGTTCTCGAGCCGCCAGAACCTGATCGTCTCATGCGCGGTCCCCGCGGCGACCTTCGCCTTGATGGCGGCGATTCGAAGCTTGCATCCCGCATCCGCCTCGCCGATCTCCGCGACCTCCTTGAGCTTCGCGCTGAGAGTGTATACGATCTCCTTGGGGCGAAGCTCCGAAGTCAGCTGAAACTCCCTCGAAGCCCATCGGTACGCGCAGTTCCGCGACACCGAATCGACATAGAGCTGCCGCGGCTGCTGGTAGAAGGTCACGCGCCCGCTGCGATCATCGATCCCGCCTGACCAACTGCCTGTGAACCATCTCATTCCGTCTGAGTCCGCTATATCCTTCTGAAGCTCCTCGATCCCGGTCGGATACAGGCCATTTGCGAGAGAAAGCTGCCTGCCGAGATAGTTCCGGATTCCCAACCGGTGCGTGAACTCTAGCAAGGCTCCCGGCTTGCCTTCGATCTTGAAGTCCCGAAGCACCCCGAGCCCGCTCAGTACCAGGGATCTTTCCTCGAGGCTCCATTCGCCGGATCTCACCGAAGGAGGGAGCTGATCGTGAATCACCGTGCCGCCGTGGACCGCGTAGCCCAACCCCTCTTCCAGCTTGAAGCTGTAAGTCCCGTCGTCTTTCAGAAAGAGCATTCCTCTGACGTGAAAATCACCGAGCTCCCCGCGGTTCATCTCTTCCCAGCCGGACATCAAGTACCGATAGCTCCCTTCAGCCTCTTTGCGATACGCGAACTGCTTGAAGTACTCCCCTGGAGGGATTCCGTCGATCAACGCGTCATTGCCCGGGCTATTCCAAAAATCCGAGTCGATCGCGCTCGGATCATAGCAGCCGATCAACGCCGGCATCAGGGTCAATAGAATCGTCTTGTTGAAAAAGGTCAAAGATACCCCAATACGT
>CAYNDM010000335.1:0-3452 GCA_964395265.1 uncultured Bacteriovoracaceae bacterium | reverse complement strand
GGACAGGCCCGAGCGGCCTGCGCCGGGCGGCATAGCCGGATCCTTCAGGTTCGGTTCGTGAATTCAGGCAGTTATCGGTTTTTTCCATCCCAACCCCACGCTGGCAGTCTCTTTGCTCTGACCAAGGCTCGAATACGGAGCTTGCGAAGGGTCGAAGTCAGTCAGGCGCGGCTTGACCGCGCCCTGACGCCTCCGGCGGTGGGGATTATCGACGGCTTCCTCCCGCCGGGGGCCTATTTCGTGAAGGAGGTTGAAAAATGATACTGGAATCCGGAGCAAAGGTACTTGTGGTGCATCGAAGGCTTTTTGAGAACGATGTCTCTCGGTTCTTCGTCGGCACGGTCGATGCGTATGAAGCGGGGATGGCCCGGGTGACCGGCTTCACCTTCACGAAGGATCCGTTCATCGGCGGCCATCAGCGCAAGCCGGAGCCGCGAACCAAGATCATGTCGCTTTCGTCCGGGACATTGATCGTTTATCAGCTTCCAAACAGCATCGACATCTCGAAACTTCGGTATGAGCACGATCGAGACGGGCGCGTCTTCCTGCTGGACGACGCGAACTTCAAGATGGATCTGACCGAGACGACTTTCATGAGGCGCCCTGTAGCGCTTTGATTCGCGGCGCTCGGGCGCGAAAAGGCCAAGTCTCCTGTGAAAAGGGAGCTTGGCCTTTTTTGTTTTCGGATCCGATCGCGTCTGCGCACCAGGGGTCTCTATCCAGCTATCGGGGCGCCAGGGGTATCCATCTCAGGCTTCATCCCAAGGATCGTGGCGTCCGAGGGGCGCGATTCAGTTGGGATGAAAAGTCCCGGGCTTCGGGCGCCCTTCGCTCGCACGCGTGGCTGGCGGCAATATAAGCGAGCTGAAGTTGGTCCATGCCTTGCTCATGGCCCTCTCCCGAAAAACAAAAGAGGGGTAAGAAGTATGAACCAGTCGCAGAAAACCAATTTGCAGCTTCGGCCGCGAGCCGTGATCCTCCTCGCGCTCACGGCGCTCGTCTGGGCCGGAATCGGATTCGCACGGGCCGAGGAGCACGTCGCGGCGATCGAGAGCCTGGCGCGGATCAAGCGGGAGTGGCGCGCACGCCGCTTCGGCAATCTCTGGTCCGAGCCTCTCCGCCATGATCTCGCGCGCGACCTGGTGGATCGATTGGAGCACTCCTCGCTCGAGTCGATGTCCAGGGCCGGGCTCCTGTCGGCGCGCTTGGAGAAGAGGCCCTGGTCCGATAGCTACTGGCCCATCTACCAAGGCGTGCTCGCCAATCGCTATGCGGATCCGGGCTTCCCAGGAGTTAGGGACTGGAAAAGAAATACCGACTACGTTCTCAACTCCCTGGGCAACGCGGGCTCCGTCGATCGCCTCTCTCCGGCCGAGAAGTACGATCTGCTGGTCGGGGACAGCGAGTTCACGCTGACCAGGACGATGATCAACGAAGGCAGGCGCTACTACGAGTCCGACGGGAGAGTCGAGGCCTGGATGGGGATCTGCCACGGCTGGGCTCCCGCCTCTTACATGCTCGAAAGGCCCGAGAACGCGGTCCGGGTGCTTGCCGCGGACGGCAGGACCGAGATTCTTTTCTATCCTTCGGATATCAAGGCTCTGGCGACCTTGCTTTGGGCGAACGCCCAGGTGCCCACGCGGTTCGTCGGAGGCAGATGCAATACGAAGAACCCATCCGAGGACCGTATGGGCAGGCCGAATGAGCAGGAGTGCCTGGATAACAACCCGGGTACCTGGCATCTCTCGGTCGTCAACCAGATCGGCGTTTCGAAGCGGAGCTTCGTGGTGGATGTCACCTATGATTACGAGGTCTGGAACCAACCGGTCGCCGGTTACAGCTACACTTATTTCAATCCCAAGACCGGTAGGCAGACTTCCAGCCTCAGCGAAGCGACGGTACAGGTCGCTGATTTCAGGGAGGACCGGTTTCGCTCGGTCCGTTCCCCGAAAGCCCGCTCGATCGTCGGCGTGAAAATGACGATGACCTATATGGTCGAGACCAGCCCGACGGTCAGCATGTTCGATTCTCCGGATGACGATTCAGCCCATTCGATGACCCTTCGCTATGACCTGGAGCTCGACGAGGACGGAACAATCGTCGGGGGAGAGTGGTACGACTCCAATCACCCGGACTTTCTCTGGACTCCCGGGCCCGACGCGAGGGCGCGCTCCATCGGGGATATCTACCTCGACCGTGATCGCCGAGCAGGCGATTGGGATCGCAAGGGCTCGATACCCGCGGATTGGCGGCCCTACGCGATCCAGGCCTCCCGCTACGGGCAGCCATTGGCGCGTATCGTGGATGCTTTGATCAGTCTTTCGCGACTCGGGATCGCGCAATGAGTCCCGCGTTCATGGATTTCTCGAAAATGGAGATCAGACTCATGAAAAAGTACGGAATCTTATCGGTGATCATCCTGTCCGTTTGCTTCGCCAATCCCGCACACGGGCTCGATCTCGCACCCGCACGGAGCGAGCCCGACAGCTGCGGAGCCCCTGGGCGGAACCTCGTGCTCTGCCTGAAGATGAAGCAGCTCCGGAGCCAGGTGAGTCTTTTCGATGCCCAACGCGACCTGATGCAGATGAACCCGCCTTATCTAGAGCGCATCGCGAGCGACATGAGCCAGGTCGTCTCGAGCATCCTGGTTTCGGGGAGCGCTGATCCTCATCTGGAGCAGCTGACTCATGTACGAAAGGCGGCTCAGGACGCGGCTGAGCTTGCCCAAGCCGGCGATCTCGACGTGCTGAAGCGAACCAACGAGATCCGCGCGAGCTGCCTGGCCTGTCATTCCAATCATGCGCCGACAAGCGGCCATGAGTGGGACAAGATCTCAAAGCTGGGCTGGGACTACATTCTCGTCAAATGCAACTCCACGGGGCGCAACCCTTACGGATGCAAGAGCGTCCATGCAATCGCGAGCAATGTCGCTTTTCTCGAGGCCTCGGATCAAGCTGGCCTCATCAACCTGGAAGCGGTGGGAGCCGCGGCCGGCGAGGTGATCCGGATCGTTCAAGACCTCCGCGACAAGCGATCGTCCGAAGTGTCACTTGAAGTCCTTGTGCGCCTTGAGCGCCAAGCCGTTCGAGTGAAGCAGTTGGCTCTGGAGTCGGGGCGCGACCTGTCCTTGGCGATTCGGGAACTGGCCGCAACCGCCCACGCCGCGGTGACCCCCTGCCTCGGGCCGGGACCCGGGGCTTGGGACGATTCGTCCCGAGCCTTGGGTCAAGGTATCCCATCGCTTCCGGAACGCTTCATCGAGGCTCGTTAAATCAGTCACTTACGAAGGTATGCGGACTGCACATCAGTGGGGCCGCGGGCAAACGGCCCGCGGGGAGTGCCCCCCACAGGAGAAACTTCGATGACACAGAATCTTCAAGAGGTCTCTCGGGAGCTGAAGAACATCAAGAACGCTCTCGACCCTGCCGCAATCGTCGCGATCACGGATCGCG
>CAYNDM010000334.1:0-3478 GCA_964395265.1 uncultured Bacteriovoracaceae bacterium | reverse complement strand
CTCGGGGCGGGCGGCATCAAGCCCGGCGTCTCCGCCCACGTGGGTGACCAATTCAACGAAACCAACAATCACCTTCTGAGCAAAGTCTTCGATATCTTCTATTTTTCGATCAACTTCGGCGCGATGGCGAGCTCGCTGGCCATCCCGAAGATCCTGGAGCTGTATGGTCCGACCATCGCCTTTGGCATTCCGGGCGTGCTCATGTTCCTGGCAACCTGGGTCTTCTGGCTTGGCCGCAAGTACTACGTCCACGTGCCCCCGGTCGGAAAGAGCGCCCAAGCTGGTTTCGTCTCGGTCTCACTCTATGCGCTCCGCAACTTCGGCAAGAAGAAAAACGGCGAAGAGCTCCTGGACGTCGCTCGGGAGCGATACACCGAAGAAGAAGTCGAGGGTGCGAAAGCCGTCGTGGGCATCATCAAGCTCTTCGCCCTCGTCTCGGTTTTCTGGGCGCTATTCGACCAGACCGGCTCCAGCTGGGTGCTTCAGGCTGAGAAAATGCATCGGGTCTTCTTGGGCTTCTCGATCAGTTCCTCCCAGCTTCAAGCAGCGAACCCCTTCATGGTCATGTTCTTGATCCCGTTTTTCAGTCTGGTGGTTTACCCGCTGATCGAAAAAATAGGCGTGAAGGTCACTCCCCTTCGCAAAATGTCGGCGGGGATGGTTCTCGCCGCCAACTCATTCGTCATCAGCGCGGTTCTCCAGACGGCAATCGACCAAGGTTATCAGATCAATATCATGTGGCAGACCGTGCCCTACCTCGTGATCACGATGTCCGAGGTCATGGTGTCGATCACGGGCCTGGAGTTCGCTTACACTCAGGCTCCACGGGCTATGAAGAGCACGGTCATGAGCTTCTGGCTGCTGACGGTCACCTTCGGCAACCTGCTCACTTCGGTTCTGAACAGGATCAACGTTTACGAGGTCGCCAGCACGAACTACTTCCTGCTCTTCGCGGGACTCATGTTCGTCACGTCGCTCTTCTTCGTCTGGGGCGCGACCCGCTACAAGGTTCGCAACTTCCTTGAGAAGAGCCAAGGCGATCTGGCCGCAGCCCCCGCACCGACGGTGGGCTAGGCTTTTAGTCAGAAGGTTTGGGCTCCGTCCTGGTGAGAGAGGCCGGAGCCATGGCGCACACGCCGATCGTGGTACTGCGAATGCCGGCTTTTCGGTTCCGAGCGTTCGCCGCTGAAGTTCACGGCTGATGTGCGTCCGTCGAGGCCCAACCCGTGTCCGGGTCTTGCTGCGCATGCGCGCGAGGCCGGATGCGGGTTGTGGCGTTTTTTGTGGCCATTGAACCTATGACTATTGAACTCAGAGCGATGAAAAACCTCGCCTAGATTGTGACGTTCCAAATCATAAACGGGATCAGGACTCTCACCCATTACCGGGGCTGAGCCCGGATCTGGGCGGCAACGGCATCCAAAGCGTCTCTCGCGCCGGCCTCAGCATCGGTGTGTGAAAATCCCATTCTGTGCCCGTCGCCCGTGAATCGCGGCGCGATATGCAAATGGGAGTGAGGTACTTCCTGCCCGGCGACGGCTCCATCCGACAAAAACAAATTCGCCCCTTCGCACCTCAACTCAGTCTTGCGAATGGCGCGATAGATATCTTGGGCGACGCCGAGGGTTACTTCCTCGAGGACCAGACTCCCCGGCTTCTCGAGGCTGTGGGAGATGCCTCGCTGCGCTCGGGGAACTCTGAACTGAAGATTCGCAAGGACGGTTCCTTCCATCTCTTTATTTCGAAGCCGATTCGGCACAGGGATCGCAGGGCAAAATTTTTGCCAATGTAGCGAATTGCGAGCTCGATATCGGTATCATGCGCGCCCTGCCCGCGGCGAAGACAGCGTCTTTTCGCCTCCGGGACTGGAGGTGGACATCACTGCCCGAGAGCTGAAAAAGATCGCCGGAAAGTATGGCTACGGTCTAGGCGATTCGCGATCCACCTTTCAGGTCTTCCCAAAACTTCGGCAGCTCCGCTGGAGCGAACCCGAGTGCAAACTGAGTCTGGTGGCTGAGATCAAGAGAATTTTCTACCGGGACGGTGTAAAGCTCTTGCGAGCCTCACGCCTCAAGTATGAAAGAGAGCCGGGCCTGCCTCGGTATTCTCGGCTCAGGTCTTGCTCCAATCTGATTTACACCATCGAGAAGGAGCTTATGATCGACGGAGTTCGTCTCTCGAATGGGAATTCGAGAGTAGACGACGACACCTACCGCACCTACGTGCAGATCGACAGCCAGAGGACACCTTTCGGCACCTTCTTCGAATCCGAGTCCACGAAGAAGTGGCGTTGACGACCGCAGCGCCGACTACCGATCACTCGGAGACTTTGGCTGGGGCGGGTTCAAGGGATCCTGAGGCCAGGCGTGCTTGGGATAGCGCCTGCAGAGCTCCCGTCGGATCTCCGGGTAGGCCCGCTTCCAGAAGCCGGCCAGATCGGAAGTAACCTGCACCGCCCTCATATTCGGCGCGAGAAGATGAAGCGTCACCGGGGCTCTTCCTTTGAGGAGCTCCGGCCCCTTCTCCATCCCGAAGAAATCCTGGAGGCGGCTTTCGGCCCAGGGGCCCTGATCGAGCTCGTAGTGGATCTTGAGCTTCCGTCCCCTTGGCAGCAGAATCATCTCCGGCGCGAGCGACTCCAACTGGGTCTGTTGCTCAGGCGAAAGGCTGTATCTCAGAAATGAAAGCCAGTCTCCCTCCTTGAGCTCTGCCAGGCTGAGCTTGTCCTGGCAGAAATCCACGAGAAGATCCCTGAGCGCCGACTCGCTCAGATCCGGTAAAGACAGCTCGGGCGCCTCTTTCCTCAGAAACCCGACCCGAGCGCGAAATCCTTGCAAAGCCTCCAGGTCACAGAAACGGCCGAATGCCGTCCAGACGTCGCCCTGAAGCACCGTCGTCGCCAAAAAGCGCGCTGTGCGCTCGGAGGGCTTCGGCCGGGCTCTGCTCTCACTCAAGGTCAGCTGCCCATAGCGCAAGCTCGAAACCGCCTCGACTCGCTGCGATTCCTTGTTCCAGCTCAGCTCCTCGCTTTCTTCGAGACCCGAGGGCTCCAGGTCGATCAGCCAGTCAGGATCGATCGGTGACAGGAGCTTAACCCGGTTTTCGGAGCGCGCCTGGCCCAACGCCTTTCTCTCTTCGACTTCGACCGCGACAAAATACTCCGACGAGAGCGTGAACGGATTCTCCTCGCCTCGCGCGCTTCCCCCGGAGGAGAGAACGAACTCGAGCTCTCTTCGCGTTCCCGAAGAAGCCAAGGGTCTCCGCGAAGCCACGCGATCCGGAAACGCGGTCAGGACGCAGAACTGAAGGGCGGCTTCTCGCGAAGCGAACCGCTCTAAGCGCTCTCGCGAGATCTTGCTTTCGGATCGGGCGTCGAGCGATGCGCGAACCCTGCCCATCATCTTCGCCGCGACCGGATCCAGTCGCGTGGATCGAAGATGAGAGAATAGATCCAGCCCTTCCAGTCGCATCTCTCCAA
>CAYNDM010000333.1:0-3510 GCA_964395265.1 uncultured Bacteriovoracaceae bacterium | reverse complement strand
TCACTTCGCTGGGCGGCCACCCTCCTGTCGTCTCCGCTCAGGTCGAGGAGACCAATCAGCATAACGTCCACTCGATCCTGGAAGAGAGCCTGAGGTTCGAGCTTGAAACACTGGCTCTCTACAAGGAGCTGGTGAAGCTGGCAGGCGACGACATCGCGCTCGAGGAGATGGCCCGCGACTTCGTCCGCATCGAGACCGAGGATACGGACGAAGTCAGGAAGATGCTCCGCTCCGGGAGCTGATCGCCGATCGCGCGAATTACCGATAACGCGACTTATTTGTTGCCCATGAACACTTTGAGCAGCTCGATCGGGAGCGGGATCACGGTGTGCATGGCTTTCTCGTTCGACATCTCGCTGAGGGTCTGGAGATAGCGAAGCTGCAAGGACATCGGGCGAGCTTCGAGGATCTGGGCGGCCTCAGCAAGTTTCTCGGACGCCTGCATTTCACCTTCGGCAGCGATGATTTTCGCACGGCGCTCGCGCTCTGCCTCGGCTTGGCGGGCCATCGCCCGCTGCATCTCGACCGGAAGGTCGACCTGCTTAATCTCGACGTTCGAGACTTTCACGCCCCAAGGCTCGGTCTGCGTGTCCAGAATGGCCTGGAGCCGCTGATTGATCGCTTCGCGCTCCGCCAGCAACGTATCGAGCTCGACCTGCCCGAGGATGGAGCGCAGGGTGGTCTGCGCGAGTTTGGAGGTGGCCAGAAGGTAGTTCTCGACCTCGATCACGGCCCGGTTCGGCTCGACCACTCGGAAATAGATCACCGCGTTCACCTTCACCGTGACGTTGTCCTTGGTGATGACATCCTGCGGAGGCACGTCCATGGTGACCGTGCGCATATCCACTCTCATCATGTTGTCGATCACCGGGATCAGGATGAAGAGGCCGGGGCCCTTCGCGCCGATGATGCGGCCGAGACGGAACACGACTCCCTTCTCGTACTCATTGAGCACCTTCACGCTCATCACCAGGAAAATGCCGACCAAGATCACCAGAAACAAGAAACCACCCGAGAGAAATTCCATCGTTTTCATCCCTTCTTTTTTCGTAGAGAAACACGCATACCATGGACCTGTTCCACGTCGGCCTTCTCGCCTGCCTGAAACGGCTCGTTTGAGTCGAACATCCAAAGCTCTCCGCGGATCAACGCCATCCCGGTCTTGCCCGAAGGGTCGACCGACTCGATCCTGGCCTCATAACCCTCCAACCCCGCCTTGCCTTCGCCGCCGATTCGCTCACGAGTTTGGCGGACCAGCCTGAGGGAGCGAGCGGCGCCCCAGCCGATCAGAAGCGCGCCGCCACCGAATGCGAGCGCCGAAGGAATCCAGATAGCCGGGCTGATCCTCAAGTCCGAGCCCGCCGGATCGAGGATCCAGATGAGTCCCAGAACGAACGCCAGGGTTCCGGCGAACGCCAGAGCGCCGCTTGTCGGAACAAAGGGCTCCGCGATCACCAAGCCTGCCCCCAGGATAAGCAGTACGAGCCCACCCGTGCGGATCGGCAGAAGCTGAAAAGAGATCAGGGCAATAAGCACGCACACGATCCCCAGCGCCCCGGCGATGGTGATGCCAGGATTGCTCACCTCGACGTAGATGAGGAGCATGCCCACGGTCATGAGGATCGTCGCGATATTGGGATTCGCGAGCAGATGAAGGATCTTCTGGCCGAGCGTCATCTCCAGCTCGACAACCTCCGCTCCACGCGTGGCCAGCTGGACCGTTTCACCCGTACCTCCCACTCCGCCCAATTTCACCTGCCGCCCATCCAGCGCCTGGATCAGATCGGTACGAGTGGGCGCGATCAGCTCGATGAAGTTTTTCTTCAAGGCCTCCTGAGCGGTCAGGCTTTGGCTCTTTCTGACGACGGCCTCGGCGATCTCGATGCTCCTGCCGCGGACCTCCGCTAGGCTCTTGGCGAACGCCACGGTATCGTTGAGGACCTTCTCGCCCATGGCTCCTTCGACTTCTTTGCCGGAAGAGTCCACTGGGTGCGCGGCTCCGATGTGAGTGCCGGGGGCCATGGCCGAAATATGGGATGCCAAAGACAGAAGCGCTCCTGCGGAAGTGGCGGTGGCTCCCGCGGGCGTGACATAAACCACGACTGGAACGGTGGACATCGCGATCGACTGGGCCATCTCTTGAACGCTGCTGACCAAACCACCGGGCGTATCGAGCTCCACGATCAAAGCGGCAGCCCGCTGCTTCCGCGCTCGAACGATCGAGCTCTTGAGGAAATTGGAGCTCCCAGGGTCGATGGTGCCTCGGATCGGCGCGACCAGAACGACCTTGGACTGGCTGAGCACCGGAGCGACCCAGGCCAATGCCCCTAAAGAGACCAGGGCTCCACCCAATACACGTGAAGCGATTCTCATGCTTCCCTCCCCTTTTTCGGGATCTCGAGCCCGAGCTCCCGTGCGACGAGCTGAAGGTCATGCCAGGCTTCGCGCTTGGCATCAGGATTCCGAAGCAGATAGGCCGGGTGCCAGGTGGGCATGAGCTTCACTCCGCGGAACGCATGAAAGCGCCCTCGGAGCCGCGTGATCTTCTCTTCGGTCTGCAAAAGGGTCTGAGCCGAGAACTTGCCGAGCGCTACCACGATCTCCGGACGGAGATGCTCGAGCTGGCGAAACAGATACGGGCTGCAGGATTCGATCTCATCGGGCTCGGGATTCCGGTTTCCGGGGGGTCGGCACTTGACGACATTGGCGATATAAACGTCCGACCTTTTCAAGCCGATGGCTTCGATCATCCTGTCCAGCAACTGGCCAGCTTTCCCGACAAAGGGCCTGCCCTGCAGATCCTCCTGCTCGCCAGGGCCTTCGCCCACGAATACAAGGCGAGCTCTGGGGTTGCCCTCACCCAAAACGATCGTTTTTCTCGCCTGACAAAGCTTGCACCGCTGACAGCCCTCAAGCTCGGCAGCGATCAACCCCAACGAATCCGCGGCCTGAATGCCCTGGGTGGCACCGGTTTCCACGGTCGCATCGGTCCCGGCATTCGACGCTCGGGTCAGCGAAGCGGGTCTTTTGGCCATGATCAGTGCTTTTGGAGGGAGAAAACCTTCCCACGCATTGCGTCGTCCAAGAGACATGCCGGGACTATCGATGATCTCCGACTCGATGTAAAGGCCCGGGGAAGATTGATCCGCTGACAGCGTGGAACGGGCGGGCCGACCCGTTATTGAAGCCGGTGGACGACGCGCCTCGCCTTGAATCCGCACTCAGGACAACGAGCCGTCTCGTGGGCCAGGTTGCGGCTGAAGTCGGTGACATGGGTGAAGTGGAGGGTGGCACCGCACAGGTTGCAGTGAGTGTATCGATCGACCACCGCCTGGGAAGTGCCAAAGTATTGGCTATCCAGAGAAGCGCTGTCTTCCGCCATTTCCTGCGCTGCAGTCGATCCGTTTCTCTCGTTAGCCATTTCGATTCCTCCGTCTCTCGTGGGCCTTTGTGGTTGTGGCCTCAAGTGACCTTTCGGCGGAGGAGCCGCTTCGCTAAACGGGCAAATTT
>CAYNDM010000332.1:0-3516 GCA_964395265.1 uncultured Bacteriovoracaceae bacterium | reverse complement strand
CTGGAAAGAGGGCGCCTCGAGGGAGAATCGCGCCCTTCTCCCCATTCGAAAGCAGCATGACCCATGCGATCATCAGGAACGTCACGCTAAAGTGCTGAAGCAGATGCCCTCCTCCCCACATGAGGATCTCGAAGAAGGTCTTGGGAGCAAGCGAGCCAAGCTCCCTCATGCTGACCCAAGCCACGACGATCGAGACAACCGCCAGCAAATAATAGAGCGCGCCGATCCAAAGACCGAATCGGCATTCGGCGAGCCCGAGGGGGGTTTCTGATGGTGCCCCCGATGCGGGACCACGAATCGCGATATAAGTGAAACTCTGCCCAACACCAAGCATGTAGAGTGCCAATCCGCCCAAATACTGTGGCTCAAGCACCACCGGGATGTAGTTCGCCATGACTGGCTCGACGCCAACCCGGGGAACCGCAAGCAGCATCAGAAGAACGCCGAGGACCGCTATCGCCAAAGACCAGAGCTGAGCCGCACTCGCCTCGTCATTCTTCTCCCCCGCCAAGTGGACCAAACCGGCCGGAAGCGCGGTGAACCAGACCAGGGTCGCCAAATTCACGTGAGCCACCAGGCACCAACGCACCAGCTGGATATCGCGGATCACCTCCTGGACCCAAGGCATCTTCGCCGAGGTGATCAGAAGGGCCAGGACTCCGCTCACGAGCAATGCCGAGCTGGCAAACGCGATCCAAAGTCTTCCCAGGCTCACTCGAGTCATCGTGGCACCCCCTGCTTCAGTTTCAAGTCGAGCGTGTCGGGACTCAGATGAATCAGTGACACCGCGCCGTCGCGGACCGACACGTCTCCCTGGAACTGCAGCTTCCGTCCGTCCGCGGCACCAATCGGCTCGAAACGAGTGAGGACGGAATAGGTCCCTTCGCGAAGAGACAAGCTTTCCTCCACGTACAGAGGACTATCCTGATGCAAGCCGCCGGGAGCGATCGTCGCTTCGCGAAGCCGCTTCCCATCGATTTCCAAAACAAGCCGATAGCTCAACGCCCTGCGCGCACACTCCTGAGTGGTGCGCATATGGATGGGAAGCCGCGCCAACTCTTCGGCGCTGCGCTCGCGGCAGGTCTTTTCGACTTGTCCGGGCAGTCTCCAGCTCAATCGCAGCAAGCCGCCTTTGGCCTCCCGACCCATCGGGACTCCACTGGCCAACGCGACGCCAAATAGCAAGGCGAAGCCGGCGACGGGACCGCCAAGCCTTTGTAGCCAACTCCTCGGCTCAGTGTCCCGCTCGTCGTTTTCCCCGGTCCGGCCATGAGGGTCTTTCAAGACGGATAGCTCGCGAAACAGCCTCTCTTCCTCCCCCTCGCCTACTGCGAAAATCGGGATCCGATCGCGCGTAATCCGCTTGCTCGGAGAAGGCGCACGCGATCCTGAGACACGCTCCGAGATCATCTTGAAGCCGTCCTTGGTCTCGCAGTTTCGCTCCGGACACGCCGCGATTGCCACGGTTCGGTAATTCTTCGCCAGTTGATCGATCACGGCCGAGTGGATGGTCCCCGCGCAATCCACGGGGTACAGGGCGTACCCGCTCTCGCTCTCGACGAATCGCCGGATGCGTGAGATCGTTCCAGGCTGCGACCTGCAAGCCATCACCACGACCTGCTTGTCTTCGGACTGTTCCCTGGTCAGGAACTCCCGGACCCTCAAGACCTGATCGGAAGCCTTTCGCCCGGCAGGTCCGATCGTAAACGACTCACAAGAGCCCGCGCAAATCCCGCAGCTCACGCAAAGGGCGGGATTCACCACGGCGAACTCGGGGGATTTATTGCCCTGCGGCCGACGCGGCTCCATATGAATGGCCTCGTAAGGGCAATCGCTCACGCATTGCTTGCAGCCCTGGCACGCATTGGGATCATTGTACGAGGCCGAGAGGCGAAGACCGCGACGGGGTCTCAGCCAGAAAGGAGCCGTGACGAGAAGGAGCAAACTCGGCAGGAAAACGACTGCGCTCCAGCCGGGACTTTCAACAAGCGGGAGCCAGAAGCCGTAAAAGGCGTCAATCGCCATTCGGCCTTTCATGCGAAGCGCGTCGGCCCTGGCGAGCAAAGGCGCGGGGCGCGTGATCGCCAGCACGAAGAGCAGGGTCGCCATCGCGGCCAGAAGCTTGCGGGAAGGCAGCCAAATCGCGTTCTTCATCCGCGAGGTATGCATCCAGACGCCGAAGATCATCGCCAGAGGGATCACGATATGGAGAAAAAGGATCATGAAGAAGAAGGACGCGGGAGGGTCCCCGTCCGCTCCTACGAAGGCGCGTCCGATGGGCTCGGAGAAGATCCCCGATGCATCCAACAAACTGGCTCCGGCGACGGCCATCGCCCTGGCATGCTCGTCCCAGAGCAGTACGAAACCCGTCCATCCCGAGAGAAAGAGCATCACGGCCAGGACCACGCCAGTAACCCAGGCAAAAGTACGCGGCCCCCAGGTCTTTCCCTGGTGGATCATTCTCAGGACGTGAAGCACCACCATCACCACCGCAGCGTCCGAGGCGTAACGATGGACAGCGCGTACCCATCTTCCTCCCAGGACTTGCCCTTGAATCACGGTCATCGAATCGTAGGGAGCCCCGATTCGATAAAAAAGAAGCAGGTAAAGGCCGGTAGCCATGGCGATGGCGATGAAGCCCATCGCGAGCGTCCCGCTTCTGAAAAGAGGGTTGTAGCGAGAGCTGAAGATCCGGTTGAAGACCCGGTCGAGCGGCGTCAGCAGCGCTGACAGCGCCTGGCGAGCCCGGCCCAGGGTTCCTGAGTTTCGCGTCTCATCGCCCATCTCACGGATTCCACACCACTCGGGTCGCGAGGCGGCGTGCGGACTCCACCAGCCATGCGACTGGAGCATTGTTGAACGTATAGGCGATCCGCCCATCCCGTCCGATGACGTAGGTCAACGCAGGATGAGCGACGTCCCCGTTCTTCTCGTCACGCTTCCAAGGCACCTGATAGAGCTCCAGAACGCGAAGCACGTCCGGGACCTCTCGCGCCGAGAGTACGAAGGCGTTCGAAGGGAGCCCCCACTTCTGGACCAGAAATGGAAGAGCGCTCGGCTTGTCACGCCACGGATCCAACGTAACGATCACCAGCTCGGTCTGAGAAGGATCGAGTCGAGCCAAGGCGGACTTGGCCTGCTCGACCAAAGAAGGACAGACGGTTTGGCAATGAGCGAACGCGAACGTGAGGAAGAGCGTCTTTCCGGCGTGGTCGCTCAGCCTAAAACGCCCGCCTGACTGATCTGTAAGCTCGAAGTCGGGCGCTGCACGGTCCGAGCGCGGATAGTCGAGTGGCAGCTCCCCAAGCGTTGGCGCCGAAAAGTCAGCGTTGGCGAGCTCGATTCCCCGGTTCAAACGCACCGATATCCAAGCCCCTTGCCAGACGACCGTGCTGAGCACGATCGCCAGGATCGCCCTTCCGGTCCACCCTTCAAGGAGAGCGCGAAACCCTTGCCGGATCTCCGCGCCCCAGATGAGGAACGCGCCCACCAGAAACGAGAGAGGAGCGAAAATCA
>CAYNDM010000331.1:0-3540 GCA_964395265.1 uncultured Bacteriovoracaceae bacterium | reverse complement strand
ACTTTGAATCGGGCGATTCGCTCGTTGAACTCACCCTTCTTCTCGACTTCCAGAAGCTTGAATCCGTCGGTCTTCTTCAGGATGTAATCGGGGCGGCGGTCCACCTCGTTTGACCCCTCGTTGTCGGCGATGATGTACTTGAAGCGGCTCTGATCGATGCAGGGGCCTTTTTCGCTCAAGGAACCTCCGGCGAGCTCGAGCTCGATCAGCTCCACCGCGACCTTTTCGACTTCGGCAGGGCAAGTGGGTGAGAAATCCTTCGCCAGCGCGGGCGAGCTACCGAGAAGCAGCGCGAAGAGAAAGGGGTGGTAACCCAGGGAAAGAGCTTTCATTCTTAAATTTAACCTTATTTGTCGGATAATTTCCAGAGGTAGTTCTTTTATTTTTTCAATGCCTTATCAGGGGTTCGCGAGCTTTTCTCCCGATGAGGCGTCGGCCTCTTCTAGGAGCTCGGCTTGAGGCTCGGGTGTGATCAATCGGGCTCCTCTCCTGAAAGTGAAATAGGACCAGGCCCAGTTGAACATGACCACGATCTTGTTCTTGAAGCCGATCAGATAAAGGATGTGGACAAAGATCCAAACCAGCCAGGCGGGAAGTCCGCTCAAATGAAGCTTCTTGAACTCGCCGATGGCGCGTGAGCGGCCGATGGTCGCGAGATTGCCTTTGTCGACATAGCGGAAGCGCATCCCGTCGGTCGCCTCGCCTTTCAATCGCTTGCGGATCAATCGCCCGACGAAGCGCCCCTGCTGGATGGCGACGGGCGCGACTCCCGGATGCATATTGCCTTGCTCATCGATCGAATGAGCGGCGTCGCCGATCACGAAGACCTCCGGATGCCCCGGGACGGTGAGATCGGGCAGGACTTTCACGCGTCCCGCTCGATCGGTTTCGGCCTGTAGCCACTCTCCCGCCGGGGACGCGACGACGCCGGCAGCCCAGATCACGGTCTTCGATGGGATCGATTCTCCCGCGACTACGATTCCCCCGGGCGTCGACGTGCTCCACCTTCTTGCCGGTCATCACCTCGACGCCCAAGGCTTTCAGATCGCTCTTGGCTCTTTCCGAGAGATCTTCCGAAAAACCCGAGAGCACTCTCGGGCCGGCCTCGATCAAGATCACCCGGGCCGAGCCGGGATTGATTCGCCTGAAGTCCTTCACCAGGACCACGCGCGCCAGCTCGGCGATGGAGCCGGCAAGCTCGACCCCCGTCGGGCCGCCTCCCACGATGACGAAATTCAACCACGCTCTTTGTTTCTGAGGATCCGTCTCGAGCTCGGCCGCTTCGAAGGCCGTGAGTATCTTGCGCCGAATCGTGGTGGCGTCGTAGAGCGACTTCAGGCCCGGCGCGAACCGCTCCCAGCTCTCCCGACCGAAATACGCGTGCCTCGCTCCGGTCGCGACTACCAAAGTGTCGTACGGGATCTCGGGCCCGTGGCGAAGCAAGACTTTCTTTCGGCGCGTGTCGATTCCGACGACCTCGGACATGAGAACGGTGGCGTTTTTCTGCTTTCGAAGGACGCTGCGAATGGGAATCGCGATATCCGCGGAAGAGAGTCCCGCCGTGGCGACTTGGTAGAGGAGAGGCTGAAAGAGATGGTGGTTGCTCTGATCCACCAGCGTGACCGATACCGGGGCCCTTCTCAGCGCTCGCGCCGCGTTCAGGCCTCCGAACCCTCCTCCGATGATCACGACTTGGTGAGGATCGCTTGACGAACCCATCGCGGGAGTATTCTCACAAAAGGATCGAGGCTGTCCACGTCATGTGCAGTCCTACGTTCAGAGGCAGTCCTACGTTCAGAGGCAGTTGAGCCGGGCCAGAAACTCCTCGACGCGTGGCCGCGAGGCCCTCCAGTCGTAGATCTTTTCGATCGACTCGGCGGCGTTTCTCCCGATTTTCTGGCGGAGCTCCGGATTGCGAAGCAGCCGCACGATTGCGGCGGAAAACGCGTCCGCGCGATCAGCGATCAGGATATCGTAGGTGGGCGTCAGAACGAGCCCCTCCGTGGCGCAGCCGGTTGCGACCACGGGCTTTCCCGAGGCCATGCCCTCGAGGACTTTGAGCGGGATTCCTCCTCCCGAGCGTACTGGCACGAACACGACGGCGGCTTGCCGCAAAAACGGGAGCATGGATTCAGGATTGGCGTGAACCTGGATGCCCGATCCTTCCAGCTCGGTTCGCAGCTCTTTTCCCGGGTTGGAGCCCGCTACGACGATTCGCGGCAGTTTCGAAGCCAAAGCCGCCTTGAGTCGCGGAAGGATCTCGCGGACAAACCAACCCAGGCCCTCGATATTGGGCCCGAAGTTCAAAGTTCCCGAAAAGAAGAGATCTGTCCCTTGGGAGTCCCGGGCGTCCAGATAACGTTCGGAGTCGACCGTGCAGGGAAGGACCTGAATCAGGGCGTCAGGGGCGATCTTCGAGAGTCTCGCCGCCGTCCGATCGGAAGGCGCGATCAGGATGTCCGCCATCGCACAGTAGCGTTGCTCGATGAACGCGCTACCCAGAGCATGCACACCTTTATGCCACTGCAATGGCGAGGAAAACGCCTCATTCAGCAAAGTACGGGTTTCCATCACCTGTTGCTCGAGCACGGTGCGGTATCCGAGCGAGCGGGCCAAGGGGAGGTAGTGCGCCAGCGATAGTCGCGAGGCCCAGAGAATCTTGCCGGGGCTCGCGCGCTCACGAATCGCATTGGCCATGCGCTCCGAGTACCCGCGGGCGATCGGAGGAATGACCCGTTGCTTCCACGCGTCCCAAGGATTCGATGGCTCCTTTTCGATGAGGGTCACGCGAATCTTGGGCGAGAGCTCGGACAATTCGAAAGACTCGGCCGAAAAGCAGAGAATCTCGAGCGAGCATTTCTCAGCGAGCAAATTGAGCAGATGGGTTTCCCGGATTCGGCCGCCGGCAGTGATCGGGTACTGCGCGCCGCTCGATAGAAAGATGATCTCTGAAGACATGGTGCTCATCGGTCTTCCGGTGATCATATGCCGAATTTCGGCCGAGAATCCAGTCTTTCGCCGAGAGTAGGCCTTTCACTTGCCCGGAGGGCGGTGGTAAGAGAGGGCAAAGCGCAGAATTCTCATTCAAAGGAGCCTCCTCTATGACCGGCAAGTTCACGTCCTCCCAGTATCAAGGCAAGGTAAAGATCTTTTTGGATGGCGCAGACCGCGCTCAGATGGTCGAAATGGCGTCGAATCCTTTGGTCCAAGGCTTTACCACCAACCCGAGCTTGATGAAGAAGTCGGGAGTGAAGGACTATCCGGCCTTTTGCAAGGAGATCCTGACCCAGTTGAAGGGGAAGCCCGTGTCCTTCGAGGTTTTCGCGGACGACTTCGAGGAGATGCGCCGCCAGGCGCTGGAGATCGCTTCTTGGAACAAGGAACAGATCTACGTGAAGATCCCCGTGATGAACTCGGAGGGTCGCTCGTCGGCTGCGCTCGTTCGCGAGCTTTCGCTCAGCGGAGTGAAGCTCCACATCACCGCGCTCTTCACCGTCGCCCAAGTGCTCGAGACCTGTCGCGCGCTAGAGGACGGCGCTC
>CAYNDM010000330.1:0-3546 GCA_964395265.1 uncultured Bacteriovoracaceae bacterium | reverse complement strand
TTTTGGTTCCGACTCCGGTCCGATCCCGCTTCTCGACCCCGTTTTCGAGGATATCGCGAAGAATGGCTTGATAAGTGCGCATGCCGAAACTCTAGCACGGGTGAAACGACGAAAACCAGGGTTGCGCAAAGCATCAACTCAGGCGCTGCACGACTTCTCTTACGAGCTTATGCGATCCAATCGAGTGGAGGGCGTGAGCCAGGTCCTTGAGAAGCTCCTTGGAGTCGCTCGTGAGATCGATGTTATCGAGGATCGCCAGAACGGAGGATTTGTCGCGGATCTTGCCGAGCGCGATCACGGCCTGGCGCTTGACCGACGGATCTCCGTCCTTGAGAAGGGAGACCAGCATGGGCACGCATTCCTGTAACTCTCCCAGAAAAGCTTTCAGACCCTGGGGATGGCTCTTCCAAACCTCAACAAGGTTATCGCGTTGCGCAAGCAAGGTGAGCTCCCCGATCGCGAACGCCGCGCTTGAGCGCATCCTGGCGTCCGAAGCCATCAGCATCGGCTTGAGGATCCCCAGCACCTCGATGCGGCCCGAGGCGAAGAGCGCCATGGCAGCGTTGGCTTTGACCCGGTTATTGAGGCTCGTCAGCTTGGGAAGGATCAGATCCTGGCAGCGGGGCAGCTGTACCTGTCCCAGCGCCTCGACCGCGTTCGCGACAATGCGGTCATCCGGTGCCTCGAGGTAGCGCGCGATCTCAAGGATGCGTTCGTTGCGGCAGAGCCGCCCCAAGACGGAGATGATCGCCGAGAGTAGACGGGTGGACTTCTCCGCGTTCATTTTCGACAACAGAGCGCTGACGACTCTTGGCTCATCCGGAGCCGAGAGCTTGCTCAGCGCCAACACCGCGTGAAGGCGCACGTCCTCGTCCGGGTCCTCTAAGGCGCGAAGGGCGTGCGGGATGGCCTCCGCGTTCCGCGACTGGCCGAGCAGCTCGACGCTTCGTTGCCTGAGATTCGCGTCCTTCGAGTCCAGATAAGCCACCAGGTCGTTCAAGTCCCTGACCTTGATCAGCTCGAAGACCGAGGTCTGCTCGTCGAACTGGTTTCCGATGTCGGTCTTGATCTCCTCGTAGTCGAGCAGGCCTCGAACCTTGTCCTCCACCTGGCTCGAGAACACGATCCGGGTGTGCCTGCCCCGCTTCGAAAGCTTCTCGATGCGGCTAGCCAGGTTGACGACGGACCCGATGACCGTGAAATCCATCCGATCCTTCGAGCCGATCGGGCCCGAGATGATCTCGCCGTAGGTGATCCCGACGCCGATCTCGATGGGGCTCTTACCCGCGGCGACGCGCTTCTTGTTGAACTCGCTCAGGCGGTCCCGCATCTCGAGTGCGCAGTAGATCGCCTGGAGCGAAGTGGTGGTGGGAGATGGCGACGGGCTCCCTTCCCTGAAAACGTGGCTTTCCTCGGATGCGTAAAACACGGCGAGCAGCGCGTCGCCGATGAACTTGTCGACTTCGCCGCCGTGGCGATGGACGACCTCGACCATCTGGGAGAAGTACTCGTTGAGCATGGCGGTGACCTCCTCGGCCTCCATGCTCTCGCAAAGCGCGACGAAGCTGCGGATATCGCTCATCAGCACCGTGGCCTGCACGCGAGTCCCGCCCAGCTGCGTACCTTCGGGGCGCTCGGGACTCTCCATAATCTGCCGATAGGTCGAATCCGAAAGGTACTTCCTCAGCTCCTTTTTCTTCTTCAGCTCGAAAGTCATCGTGTTGAAAGTCGAGACCAGTTCCCCAATCTCGTCGCTGCGCTTCGTCTCGACCGATACATCATACTCGCCCGCGGAGACTTGTCTGAGAGCGGCCACGAGCCTGCGGATGGGAGAGATGAGAAACTGGGCGAAGATCGCCGCGATAATCAGCCCCAACGTCATGGACGGGATCAAATCGACCAGGATCTGCCTTCGGATCGCCGCGATGCTGTTGGCCAGGGTCTTGAAGCTGAACAGGTACTCGACGAAGAAGAGAGGGGCGTCGTTGTCGCCGCGATAAGTGTTGATAACCGAGAAGTACTTCTCTCCTTCCCTGAAAACCGGGCGGGTCACCAAGTCCCTTTCGGCGAGCTGCTGCTCGATCGTCGAAGTGAACGCGGCCTTGGGGGCCTCCTCGCGCTCCGCGGGAAGCACGGGCTTCGAACCCGCGACCTCGCTGTCGAAGAGCAGGGCCTTGGTCCGGCCCGAGACCACCCGGATGCCGACCAAGTTCTCATTCGACGCGATCAGGCTCCGGACTCCAGGTAGGAATTTCTCGGAGTAGTTGAAGTAGAAGGAGTTAATGAAGTTGCTCACCACCTGTGCGGTCGAGAACCGGGAGAAAAGAACAGACTCCCGCTCGATGCGATGGGTCTGCTCCCTCGTCTGGAGCTCGGCAAGCGTGAAGAAGACGATCGCCCCCGTGATGGAATTGATCAGCAGGATCGTGAAGAGGAATTTCGCTCTCAGACCCCAGAAGCGAGCCCAGCGCTCCCGGGCCTTGCTCAGGGTCATCAACAGATCGATTCGGGTGGCGGCCCAGGCACCAGCCGTGATGAGCGCGAGCCCCAGGATGAAGACGAGAAAGAGATGCCTGCGCAGCCTCGACCCATCGAACGAATAGAGGATGCCGTATTCGCCGGACGGCACCAGGATCTGGATGTCGAATCCATCGACGAAGCTGCTGGGCAAAGAGTGACTCAGTCGATCGATCACTTCCTTGAAAGGAAACTCCTTGGGCCTGTCGGGAGCCTGCTGGGGAGCCTCGGCCGAATCGAAGATGAGTCCTCCCGATTTCGAAAGGATCTGCACCTGTCGAAGATCAGGGATCTTTTCCATGGAGTCCCGAAGACCAGGCAGGAACTGGTCTTCGTAGAAAAAATAAAAACTGCTTTGAAAGAGGCTGAGCACCGCCGGGTGCTGTCTCTCCACTGCCGCCAGCCCCGAGCGCGTGGCCTCGGCGAGCTTCTCTCCCCTGTAAAAGGAAACCCCGACGGTATAGAGCAGAGCCAAACCCAGCCATCCGATGGCGGATCTCAGCGACTTAGCGGGAAGCATGCTATAAGATGGTAACGCGCCGTGAGGACCACTGTCTAATGAACTCTCTCAAGTTTCACTTCGAGGACCAGCATCTGATCGTGCTGAGCAAGCCCGCGGGATTGCTCAGTCAATCGGGTGGATCCGGCGAGCCCAGCCTGGTCGATCTCCTTCGAGTGCATGTAGGCAGAAATTTCGTAGGCCTCGTCCATCGCCTGGATCGCAACACTTCCGGCCTGATGGTCGTTGCCAAGCGGACTAAGGCGGCGCAGCGTCTGACCGGCTCCCTGCAGCAGGGCAGGATTTTCCGCTCTTATCTGGCATGGGTGAACGGAACGCTTCAGGCGCCTTCGCACTGGCGGCATTTTCTTCTCAAGAACGAGAAAACCAACCAGGTTCGCGTCGTTCCTCCGGGCCGAGGTGGAAAGGAAGCGATCTTGAGCGCGACCCCTCTCGGCTCGGGCTCATGGAAGGGGGATCCCGTCACGCTGGTGGAGTTCGTGCTCGAGACGGGCCGAAGCCATCAGATC
>CAYNDM010000329.1:0-3589 GCA_964395265.1 uncultured Bacteriovoracaceae bacterium | reverse complement strand
GGATCCTTCGAACCTGCGACTGCTTTGCGGCGCGCATAACCGGATGGTGTGGGAGCAAAGGATTTTAGGAAATCAGTCCTCGTGATGTGAGTGAATCAGCGGGGGGCTGCTTGATAGAAATTTGGAACTCGGGCGAGGGCCCGACCATCACCGATAGGTCACAAGCAGGAGCTTGGCTCAAATCGGAAGAATTTACTCGAAACAGTGTGATTTGCCTGGAACAGGAGAGTTTGTCTGAGGCACGAGAGTTTCCCGAATCGGAGGAGTAAAGTTCTTCGCCAGCGGAAAGTGAAGGTTAAGGGATTAGAGTTAGGAGTTCACGATTTCGCGATCACGAGATCGTGAACTCCTAATTTCAGATTTCTCAATGGCAGCGCCAGGCGAACTGAGGTTGCTTTCTCAGCTCAAGTCTGTCGAGTTCAAAGCTGTCGAGTTCAAGCCTGCCAGGAGCCAATGTTCAAATCAGCGAACATTGACGGTGCAGCTCATGGTATCGCTGCTGGAGCAAGAGAACCGAGAAGTACGATCGGTCTGTGATAATTCGCTGTTCACAGAGAAGGTCACCACATAAGTTCCTGGCCGGCTATATGAGTGACGCGCGATTAGGCCAGTGCCTTTGGTGCCGTCGCCCAAGTTCCATTGATAGGATGCATTTGGGAGTTCGATCGTTTCGCCGAAAATGTCTTCGTCTTCTTCAAGAGTAACCACAAAAGCGGTGGACTCGCCGACTTTCACCTCTGCAGGGCAGTCGATTGCGAGAACTTCCGCTTTTGGGAAAGCAACGACCTCAGCGGAACTGATGGCGGGGACAAGCATCGAAGTCACAACGAGCCCACGGACAAGATTTGCATTGATTAGCATGAAGCCTCCAATTTGGTTTTGGTTATGCCACATCGTGCCGCATTAATTGCTGCTCAATGTCAATGCATAAAAGGAAGATGCCCTTCATTTGGACAGGGCGCTCCCGAGTACGGGGCTTCCTTGGTCGGGGTCGCACTTTGGATAGGCCTGCATTTTGGACGGGCCTGCTCTTCGTACAGGGCCATTGCTTGAGGGCCATTCCCTGGATGGAACCACTCGGATTTCCCTGTGCCAGGCCCCAGTCGAGTAAATCCGTGATTGCGATCGGTAATACCTTCATTTTTCACGACTGATCGCGCCCGGATCGAAATGGTGTAGAGTCTCGCGACACTCATTCGATCAATTGACATTCTGATTTCGAGATTCACGTATAAGATACTGATTTTAAATTGGAAAATTAAAAATTTCGCCGGCATTCCGCGTGCTAGTGTTTTGTCCTTATCAGCCCTCGTTGTGTAGGGAGAAAGCGTGCGGAGTGACGGATGAAAAGGGTGATGAAGCGAGTCGTGGGTATTTTTTCGATATCGCTGCTGATGGCGATTGGGTCGGTGATTTCTGTATCATTTGCTGATTCTGCAGATTCGAACCCAAAATACGCTGGCGAAGACAAATTTCGCGAGCACTGGCTCAATAGCGCCGAAGGACGCAGGTTCGAGGAAGGCATGCGTTCGATGTCGGATGGAGCGCTCACAGAGGTTCAAAGCCGGATTTGGTCGACCCCCGTGCGCCGCGAGTGCGAAGAAAAAATGCATTGGCGTCGCACGGCGAGTGCCTTAGTCACGACCGTGGTCGGGGATTTTCCCGGTACGACGGACGTGATTCTAAAGGTCGGCCGCAAAGTTATTCAGGAAGAGAGGGTTCCGCCTCTATGGAATCCAGTGATTCGCTGGGCGGTGGATACGGTTCAGGCTGTGAAAAATCCGCAATTGCCGGATTATTGCAAAGTAGCCCTGATCAAGTTCGACCTGATTCGGATGGAGTTTGTGCATCGTGCACGAGAGAAGTTCCGCGATCGATCCGCGACCGGGAAGGACCTTTTAGCGCAATCCCGTGAGGAATCCGCGACTGGGGAGAACTCTCGCGTATCACCTCGAGCCGAGTCGGGAAATCGTGATCGAGTTATCGCGGAAGCGGACGCCGGAACTCCAGGACATCTCGAGACTTCACGACAACCGATCAGTTCAGATTCTTTTGCGAGCCAGGCTCAGGCAAATTAGGGGAGCCGCTGGGTCCTACTCCAGCACTCGCGAGTGAACGCTCCCTTGGCCTAGATTCCTCTAAACTCCAAGGCGCTTTGAGTCCGCGCCCTTCGCGCCCGAGTCCTCGGAGCTATCGACTCCGAGTCCCCTGAGCCCCAGAGCCTTCTCAACCCAGGATCTTGCCCGGATTAAGTAGGCCTTGAGGATCCAGCGCCTGTTTGAGGTTCTTGAGAATCGCGATTTCCTCGGGCGAGCGCGAGAAGTGAAGCGCGTGCTTCTTGAGGAGTCCGATCCCGTGCTCGGCCGAGACGCTTCCCTGATACGCTTTGACGAGCGCAAAGAGGTCCTCGTCGATTTTCTTGCATTCACGGATGAATTCGTCCCTGGCCATCTTCTCGGGCTTCATGATGTTGACGTGCAGGTTGCCGTCGCCGATGTGGCCGAAGAGGTAGACCTCGAAGCCCCGGTAGGTCTGGCTGAAGTTGGCAAGAAAGGCCTGGACAAAGGGTTCGAGCTGGCTGATGGGCAGCGCGATGTCATGTTTGTGAAGCTGTCCTCGGGCACTGAGGCTTTCGCTGATGCCTTCGCGCAAGGTCCAAAGGTCACGTGCCTCCTTGGGGGACTGGGCAAGAGTTCCGTCGGTGACCAGTCCTCTCTCGAACAGGCTCGCTAGCCATTCTTCAAGCTGTACTTGGAACGATTCCGCCGGGGAGCGCTCGATTTCCATCAAGACATAATAGGGAGATGTGCCGGCGAATGGGGATTTCAGTCCGCGCATCTGGGTCACGGATTCGAGGCAGTTATGTCCTAAGAACTCAAAAGCATTCACCGTGAAGCTCCGACGCCTGACCTCATGAAAGAGAGCGACCACTTGGGGAACGTTTTCGAGCGCGAAGAAGAACACGTCCGAATCGCCGGGGAGGTCCGTGAGCTTCAAGGTGGCTTCGGTGATGATTCCCAAAGTGCCTTCGCTCCCGATGAAAAGCTGCCTCAAGTCGACGCCGGTATTGTTTTTCTCGAGCGAGCCGTTCAACTCCAGAATATCGCCGCTTGCGGTCACGACCTGGAGGCCCAAGACCCACTGCCGGGTCAGCCCGTACCGAATCACCCGAACGCCTCCCGCGTTCGTCGCGATGTTGCCGCCCACTTGACTGGAGCCTTTCGAAGCGAAGTCCACGGGCCAGGTGAGTCCGTGCGGCTTGCAGTGCTCGTGAACCGCTTCAGTGACGGCGCCGGCTTGCACGCGTACGGTGCGAGCGAGTGTATCGACCGGGCCCATCTTGCGCATTCGCTCCAGACTTACCACGATTTCGCCTTGGGAGGCGACCGCTCCGGCCGCCAAGCCCGTTCGCCCACCCGAGGGAACGACGGGGACCCGGTGCTTGGAGCAAAGGCGCATCAAACGCGACACCTCATCAGTACTCTCGGGAAACACGATGATGGAGGGCAAGGGGGGATGGACTCGGGTCCAATCACTGCCGTAAGTCTCCAGATCGCTGGCCTCTTGGGAGAGAGAACGTGGTTGGAAT
>CAYNDM010000328.1:0-3625 GCA_964395265.1 uncultured Bacteriovoracaceae bacterium | reverse complement strand
GAATCGCGAGGGGAATTCGCGCGCTGAGCACGACTTTCTCAACAGCCTGCTAGAGTCCAGGTGAAGAAACATGCCAGGTTTGAATTGCTGATAGTGCCTTCTCAGCATTGCGCGTATCCAAGTGGCAGCCACCTTGTCACCGCCGCAATAGATGATCTTGCACGTAGGGGTGGGCTTTTTAGCGTAAAACCGTTTGGATTGGATGATCAAGAAGGCTGCTTTCAGTCTGCCATTCTTGGATGGAAGGAGTTCAAGTACCTCTCTCCGCTTCAGGTCCTTTAAGGTTTGCCGTAAGTCGGCGGCGACCAACCTTGAAATGGACGGATGAGCTGAATAAGAGTCATGCTGCCTGAGAACACTCAGTCGCAGGCGAGTTAGCTCTTTCAGCAGATGCCGAGAGTACTTCATGTGGGGGCACTCACCACTCCAAGGTTCGAGCGATGTCCTCAAGGGCAATGTCCATTGCGTTAATTCCCGCAGCCACGGGGATCTTCGGAACGTAGCCGACCTTTTCAACGAAGCGTCCATCATCGATGGTGAACCGCTGTGTCGGGATGTCAATCAACAAATTGGAATTTCGCAGCCAGAGCCGACCCAGGTTGCCGAAATGAACAAAGCCTGCGGTATTCTCGCCAACTGTTTTGGCATTTGGGTGTAACTCGAACGAGTCGACAGTGCTTTCGCAACTCGATCCGCATTCGCCGTCAACCAGCAGTCGAATCGGACCCTTGAAGACTTTCTCCAAATCTACAGGAATGTCGGGATTCCTGATGATCTCTTCGGAATCAAGCTCGCCATTGACGGCCATGTCATAGCGGGCTTTCCACTCATCGTAAGTCTTGGTGATATCCTCGGAAGGCTCACTTCCATTCAGCCTGCTTATCAGGATTCGGAAGCCATAGTTGTTTACAAAAAGAGCTAACGCCTCGGGGCTCTGCCTCCTTACGACTTGCGATGGGGGATAAGGAAAGTCAGCTTGGTTAGCCATGCCGTAAAGAATTTTCGCCATCCGTGTGGGCATGCTGTCCGAGCCGCCGCCATTTCCTCTGATGTCGATAACAAGCGCGGGAGCCGTGGAGTGAATTTCGTGAATTTTGTTTATGAAGCCCGCCCAACCTGCGAAATAGGGATTGGGAAGATGAGTGATAGCGATAACTGGAACCTTCTTGCCTCGGATTTCCTTCTCGAAATAGCCCCAGGGGATTTCGTCTCGCGGCTTGATATTCGAGCCGACTTGCCCTTTTCGAAGTCCCGTCTTTTGACAAGGATTGGGAGCCTTATAATACAGGGCTGAAATATGGTAATCGGCGATAACATCCAGTGCTTTTCCGACATGGTCGCAAAACTCTTGCGTACTGTATTTTTCCTTATTTAGGCTTCGGAGCGCGGGGAAGATCTCTTGTTCGAGTTGTCGTGAGAACACCGCCCAGCCCCCATAACCATTTCTGAATGCCTCTTCGAGGATGGCAATATCTTGAAGGAGTTCATTCCTCGAAACAGATGCCTTGTGGCGTAACGTGTCCGCAGAGGGAAGCTGTAGCGGAATCAAAAGATCGTCCGATGGGTAACTGTAAGCCACGAATGGTACGAAAATGAGTGCGGCTAGCGCTATAAGACGGTTCATTGAGCGCTCCCGAGTGCCCCGGGCCTACCACGACGCGGAAATTCCCGCAATTATAAAGCCCATGTTTATTAGTCTTGGCTAATAATTAGCTGTGTGTTATATCTTAAATGTGCGGATCAAGTTCTACCTGAAAGGCTCGGGTCGAAGTCCAGTCGAGGAATTCATCCAGGATCTTTCATCTGAGCTGCGGGGAGAGTTTTTTGACGCCATTACGCTTCTGGCGGCGGGACAGGTCCTTGCGATGCCGCTGAGCAGGAATCTGTCCAGCATTCATCCGGGCCTTCATGAGTTGAGGCTCAAGGATCGCTCGGGTCAGGTTCGGGTCTTCTACTTCGTTAAACGTGGGGAGGCTATCTACCTGCTGCACGCTTTCAAGAAGAAGACGCAGGAGCTTCCCCGAAAGGAAATTGACCTCGTACTGAAACGGATCAAGGAGATTTAAATATGGCTTGGAAAGAAATGACGGTTGAAGAGCTTGCCGACAACCTGGGTGTGAACGTAAAAGAGGTTCAGGAAAAACAGAAGCTCATCCAGCTCATCACCAAAGCGCGTAAAGCAAGCGGGCTTTCCCAGGCCGCGCTCGCCAAGAAGGTGGGAGTCTCGCAGAGCCGAATTGCCCAGATCGAATCTGGCGTCGGAACCTCCAAAGTGACGTTCGACGTGCTGCTAAATCTCCTGTTAGTCCTGGGATACGACTTCAAGATCGTGCCGAAGAAGGCCGCGTAGGATGGCCGGGAAGGCACGGAAGACCGAACATCATGGGGCGAAGCGAGGCTCTGGGTCCTACTGGGGACGAAAGAAGGACGCGAAGCGCGATTCCAACAAGAAACGCCGCGAGGTGGCTCGAGCTGAAACGGCCCAAGCGGCGAAGGGGCCTCGAAGCCGCTGAAGTCTACTTCTTCTCGATGAGCTCCGCATCAGCCAGCTTTTGAAAAGCCAGGGCCGCAAGCTCTGCCTTCGACATCTTGGCGTACTGGTGTTGAACTTCCTGGCGCTTGACCGGCGTGCCTTCGTGACGGTCCAGAACGTCTTTCATGGCCCGCAAATCGCCGCTGAGAGCCTTGCTGACCATCTGCGCTTGGATAAGCGACGCGCACTTGCGCCTGATTTTCTCTCCCGACCAACCAGCCAGAACCCAGCGGCGGATTTTGGGAAGCAGTGGCTCGCAGAACTCTTCATACTCGGCCAAGGCGTCGAGGCTCCTGACCATCCGTTCCTCCGCTGAATCGTGCTTTTGCCGGGTGCTCATGGCTACTCCCATTCTAGGCCGCCCGCTGTTTTGAGGGGTGGGGGAATCCGGGACGGACTCACAGCGCCGTACCCCTCGCTTCGCTCGTTCACCATAAGCGGGGTCATCACTTCCGTGGGGTTGAGGCGCGCCCCTCGAAAAATCTGATTCATCGAAAGGAACCAAAAAATTTTTTATTTTAGCGGTGATGGGAATGAGCATGGGGTCAGCATTTGCCACTGACCAACTTACGAATGAAATCGTTTGTTCGAAAATCCAGCGACCGGGTGAGGCTGACAACGGACTGGGCGTGATGACTCAGTCGAACCCAACCGCCTGGGTAAAGCGCGCATCCGTGCACGAATACGGTTACTTGGGAGATCGTGAAATCGGTGCCTTCCAGGTCCCGCTGAATCCTCGAATTGTAAACAATCGCGGATCGCACTTTATGGTCTATGAAACGAGAGGGTTCCGACTGGTGCTGAAGGGCTCCCCCGCTGGAAAGGTAGAAGGCCCGGCGACAACCCAGATCGAGCTTCCTGGGTATGATGTCATCCGCGAACGCCTGATCTGCAAGGAAGTGAAGTAATTATCCGCCCGCTAGCGCAATGGCCATTGGGGTTTACATCTGACAAGGAGTCCGGTGTGAACCCCGATGCCCGTTGCTGCTTCTGCTTTGAAGCCGCTCTTTTCATCATCCCCCATTTCCTTTTTTGAAGACTGACCATTTTGCGCGTAGTTGCTGAGAGCGCAACTACGGCAGGGTACTACAA
>CAYNDM010000327.1:0-3632 GCA_964395265.1 uncultured Bacteriovoracaceae bacterium | reverse complement strand
GATCCAGTGAAGATCTCGTCGAGCATCCGCTCCACCGCCTCCGGATAGCGAATATCGCAAGTGATCTCGTCCAACTTCCGGCCCAAATCATTCTAGAACTCCCGCTTCGTCTCCTCGAGAGGCTCCTCGCGCCTCCCGCAAATCACGAGGTCCGCTCCAAGCTCAGCGAGCCTTCTGCCCATGCTTCGCCCAAGTCCGGTGCCTCCGCCGGTGATCAAGATACGCTTTCCCTGCATCAGATCTTTTTGAAACATGCGGAAAGTGTCGGCGATGACACAGCGAAAACGCAACTTTAAACCTCTCCCGCCATTATTCCGTAGAGGTATTAGACGATGTCGAACTCTTGGACGTGGAGATCCCTGAAAAAGTCCGTAGTTTTAGGGAGCGAAGCGCGCGATAGTGCGGCGCACCTCTTGCTGCGTCTCCCCTAGGGGTTCCAGGTTCAATACTTTGGGGGGATTTGGCCAATGCTTTCGCGCAAACAGATTCTTGTCCCGCTTTCCGCGGCTTTCTTGAGCGCCACATCATTCGTGGGCTGCAGCGATCCCACCGAGGGCTACTTTACAAGCATCTATCAGGCGGGATCCGCCGAAGGGCAGCAGCCCTCTTCTGATCAAGGCAACGGAAATGCGCCTGAGGGCAACCCGCCTCCGAACAAGGGAGATGTCCCATCACCCACACCTTTGCCCCTGATCGAGCGGACCTTCAACGATGAATTCAAATTCACTTCTGGAACGATCACTCAACGAAGCCGCGGAATGGATCTGCTTTGGGTCATCGACAACTCATTCAGCATGGAACCTTATCAGGCCAAGCTGAAAAATGGGTTCACCGACTTCGCGAACCGGTACTTCATCGGAGGGCGGGACATCAGAACCGCGGCGATCCCGACGGATCTTTGGGTGGCCGGCGTGACGAACAAATCCTCCGTTCGAAGCCAACTTCGGGCCGACCCCGCGAGCTACGGGCCCAATCAAGGAGCTTGTTACTCCTTTCTCCTTCCCGGAATCCATGACGGCCCCAGGCCCGAATACCTGAACGAGAAAGGCAAACCGCAAAAAGGCTTGGCCGACCTGAACCCCGATTGCAGCCTGAACTCGCTTCTGAGCCCTCGTCATAGCGGAAGCCCGATCCTCTCCACGCTGAGCGAAAGCGGCAGCCCGGTTGATCTGAGCACGCTGATCTCGAAGTTCCAGAAGAACGCGACCGTAGGCCTCCAAGGAGCGGGTAGCGAGCGCGCCTTCGAATCCGTATTCAAGCTCCTGGATACCAACGAGTCACATCCTGAGCGACGCTTTTTCAAGCCCGACCGAATTCGCGGCATCATCTTCCTCGCCGACGAACATAGCCAAGACAAAATCAGCTTTGAGGGGAAAAGCGTGGACAATACGGGGGATACGGCCGTCAACGAGGGCAGGAGCAACGCGGAAGTTCGCGCTCATGCCGAGCTAGCTGCCTCGATCTTCAAATCGCGTATGGATCGGTTTTTCTCCTCGATTGACGGAAAGGAGAAGGGCGACCCTCGGTACTTCGTCGTATCGATCGCGAATCACTCTTGCGCAGCCGATTGCGGAAATCGAAAGAACGAACTTTGGGGCCCCGAGTACACCGCCATCGCCAATCTCGTCAGCCAGGACTCCAGGAACTCGGCGGGAGCGTACTCCGTAAACGACGCTGACATCAACTCCGCGAGCTATTCGACCATCCTGGACAAGGTCGGCACCGCCATCGAGGACGAGATCAGCCGAGTCGAAGTCATCACCTTCGAGCTAGCGGCCACACCTTCCCGCCCAGGCGACCTGAAAGTGAAGCTCGTGGACTCGGTGAACCAGGAGTACGTCGTGACCAGCAAGGACTACAGCGTGAGCGGCAAGACGCTCGAGATCAACTTGGCGAACTACCGCGACCTGCCGATCGACGAGATTCAGGTCCTGGTCGAGTACCTCGCCTACCCGTGACCTCTCATAGCAGTGATCTCTCACAGCCGTGTTCGCTCGCCGACTAGCGAGGCTTGCGCCGTCAGAACTCGGCGGTCGGTGGCCGGGTCATCAGCCCGTGCATGACATCTCGGACCGAAATCCCGCCCTTGAGCAGGTGATAGACGCCTTCAGTGATCGGCATGGAGATCCGGCGCTTCTGGGCGAACTCACAAACGCTCTGCGTGGTCCTGACCCCCTCAGCCGTGCTTCCGAGATCACGAAGGATCTCTTCGAGCTTTTCTCCTTTGGCCAGCCTGGCTCCGACGCGATAGTTCCGACTGAGAACACTGCTGCAGGTCGCGAGCAGATCCCCCATCCCGGCCAACCCGAGAAAGGTCGAGGTCTCCGCGCCCATGGCCGTGCCGAAACGGACCATCTCGGCCAATCCGCGCGTAATGAGCATGGCGCGCGCGTTCCAACCCAGCTCCATGGCGTCCAGCGCCCCGGCGGCGATGGCGAGGATGTTCTTCAAGGTTCCCGCCCATTCGACTCCGATCTCGTCATTCGCGCTGTAGACCCTGAAGCGCTCGGTACTGAATACCGCCTGTCCTGCTGAAACCACCTCATTGAAGACCGAGGCCACGACCGTTGCCGCAGGCTCGTTTCGCGCTACCTCGCTCGCCAGGTTGGGGCCGCTCACCACGCCCACTCTCCGGCAAGGCAACTCCTCCCGTAGGATCTGCGAGATACGCTTGAGCGAGCCCTCCTCGACGCCCTTGGTGGCATGGATCACGATCTCGTCCCCGCGAAAATACGGAGCCACCACCTTCGCCTGTTCCCGGCAAACCGCCGAGGGCAACGCCCAGATCACCATCTGCACTTCGCCCTCGAAGACGCGCTCGAGATCCGAGTAGGCCTTGACCCGCTCGTTCAGGGTGAGCTCCTGCACGTAAGCGGGATTGGCGCGAGTGGCGTTGATCGTGCGTGCGCGCTCCTCCGAGCGCACCCAAAGGCGCACCGACGAGCAATTATGCGAAGCCAGGTAGGCCAGCACCGTGCCCCAGCTTCCGCCGCCCAGCACAGCGATGTTCGCTTTACGCCAAAAATCCTTTTCGGTCATAGTTGCCAGGCATTCCCTCAGTGGAGCCAGCCAGGAGCGATAGCCCGTAGCCGGCCAGTCGGTTACGATAGTAGTACAACAGGTTCATGTCCTCGGTGTAAATCACGCCGTCGCGCACCTTGAGCACGGCGGACTCGTGGAAAAGCCCTAAATTCCTGATCCCGTTCTCAACCCAGGTCCGAGTGTCGGTCGTACGGAGCCCCTCGCTGATGAAGACCTGGCCTTTCGAAGCCAGTTCCTGGACACGGCCGTGGAAGAGCTGGGCCGACTTCAGGAACTCCTCGTACGAAATCGATCGCTGCTGGAGCGAGATTCGGAGAAAGCGATAGACGTCGAGCTCGGGGTACTGCTTGCGAAGCGTTTCGAAATAAGCCAACGCCACCAGGTGAGAATTCAAAACGGTGTTCTCGCGATGGTAGCGCTCGGATAGCCGATGCCCCAGCTCGCGCGTGTACTCTTGGTCGCGTTGAGCTTCAGGCCTGAGCTCGCCTCGAGTGGTGAGCCAGCGAACCGGCTCGATCGCGGTTCCGTTGGGTCCCTAGGCCACGCCGGTCTCTGGGTCGACGAAGTTCCCGAAGATATCCAAAGGCTTT
>CAYNDM010000326.1:0-3638 GCA_964395265.1 uncultured Bacteriovoracaceae bacterium | reverse complement strand
CGCCCAACAGCACCCACTACCCTCCCCGCGTGAGCACAATCCTCTCCAACCTGAGCCCAATCGAGAAAGCGCGCCGCTACGACACGGGCGAGATGCCGGCCTCCCTGACGCCCGAGGAACGCAAGCTCCTGCGCTCCACGCTCAAGAAGCTTCAGGAAGAGTACCAGAACGTGCCCTATTACGAAGGACGGATGGGAGCTTCGGCCCGCGAGATGAAATCGATCCTCTACAGCGCGGCCCAGAACCACGAGTTTCCCCATGTCTCGCCGCTTTCGATCCTCCGAGAGCTCGAGGACTTCGTCAAACGCGTGAGCGAGTACGAATTTCTCAAACAGGATGTGAAGGACGGCTACCACGACGCCGCCGAATTCATCAACGTCGTCCGCGGCGAGTACATGTCCTTGGTCGATCATGAGCTCCGCGAATGCATCGGACTTTACGACGAGAAGCAATGGGAGGACTTCCTGCGCCGCTACGTCCAGCACGTGGCGCTGGTTCTGAAGAAGGAGAAGTACAAGAACCCCATCACCGGCAAGATGGAAGACCCCGACATGACCCTGGTCGAGGAGTTCGAGAAGATCGTCGAGGCTCCGAAAGAAGGGGCCGAGCGAGACGCCTTCCGCCAGAACATCATCTCGCAAGTGGGCGCCTGGTCCCTGGACCACCCGCGCGCAACCGTGGTTTATGCAAAGGTTTTCCCTGAATACTGGAAGAAACTCGAGAAGCACTATTACGAGTCCCAGAAAACGCTCCTGACAAAGATGCACAATGCTCTTCTGATCTATGGTAATGACAACGCCGACGCGAGCCTCTCCGAGGAAGGCATGCGGCTGGCCAAGCAGACCGTCCAGAACATGGTCGCCCGCTACGGATACACGGAGGAGTCCGCCAAGGAAGTGATCACCTTCCTGATGCGCAAGAAGTATTGATGGAGCCTAAGCCCCGCGTGGGCCAAGTCGAGATGAGCATTAACGGAACTTTTTCCAATCCTGACAGCTACCTGATGACCCACGAAGTGGGTCCCAACCAGAACGGAATTCGCCTCGATGCTTTCCTCAAGGACCGCTATCGAAAGCGCTCGCGCGAGGCCCTCAAGCGCGTGATCGACTCCGGAGCCATCACCGTCCGGCGGACCCAGGGCCCTCACCTTCAGGTTGGCCGCCTGAAACCCAGCTTTCAGCTCATCGCGGGCGACGAGGTCCTGGTCCTGAGCGAGCGCAAGCCCGAGCCCGAGGTCAACTTCGACTACCGCGTACTCTTCGAAGATGAAGTCCTTTTCGTGATCGAAAAGCCCGCCAACCTGCCCGTCCATCCGGCCGGGCGCTACTTCTTCAACACGCTCTTGATCCACCTCAAGACCCAGGGCCACCAGAACCCATTGAAGATGGAGCGCGAGTACTTCCTCGTCCACCGCATCGATAAGGAGACGAGCGGGATCCTCGTCATGGCCAAGGACAAGGATGTGTGCACTCACCTCACTCGTCAATTCGCCGAGCGCGCCACCGAAAAACGCTACCTCGCGATCGTCCACGGGATCACGCCCGAGCGATTCGAGGTCGATCTGCCCATGCGGCGCGCCCGCAACTCCGCGGTCGAGCTCAAGATGGAAGTTTGCCGACCCGAGGACGAGGGCGCACAACTGGCCTACACCCGCTTCGAGCGACTCGAGACCTCAGGCGCTTTCAGCCTGGTGGAATGCCATCCCAAGACCGGGCGCCAGCACCAGATCCGGGTGCACCTCGATGCCGTCGGGCATCCGATCGTGGGCGATAAGCTCTATGGGCTTCCCGAGGATGTTTCGCTAAAATTCGTCGAGCGTCGCTATATTTCCGCGGAGCTCGAAGCCAAACTCCTGCTGCCTCGCCATGCCCTGCACTCAGCCGGGATCTGCTTCGAGCATCCGTTGACGGGCAAAAAAGTGGAGTTCAGAACCGGCCTTCCCAAAGACCTGCAGGACTTCCTCGATCGCCAGAAAAGCCAGGCCCCCGGCGAGGGTCAGAAAGCGCCTCGCGCGGCTTCGCAAGTCCCCAGTCCTGCTTTATAGCTCGCATGGAGGTCAGTTCGGCCCTCGGGCCAAGCACAGTCGACCTCGATTCTACCCTCTAGCCTCGATCAAGCGCGCGGCCATTTCGGCGAATCCCTTCCCGCTCTCGGCGGAAGTGATCCAGCGCGGTGGATGCTGCAGGCGATCGATGTACTGACTCAGATTCGCCACCCCGACACTCAGCTTGAAACTCTTGAACAGAGGTTCGTCGTTGGGCGAATCTCCGATGAAGAGCCATTCGTCCCACGCGGGTGCCGCCCCCTCAAGCCCTGGCGCCCCATTTTTCAGCCAAGTCTCGAAGCCCTTGCGCTTATCGTAATTTCCGAACCAGGCGTTGACGTGAATGCTCGAGAGCTTCGCATGTGCACCGAGCTCATGGCAAAGATCCAAGAGCGCATCCACATCTGCCCTTCCCCACGCCGGCACATCCTCGCAGATATCGATCGCGAGATCATACTCGCGGTAGGCCTGATCCGACGCCCACTTCGCCTCGGGGAACCTTTCCAGGATCGCGCGCCCCAGCTCCTCGAGCTTGGGCTTAGGATCGGCTGCGGCCCCGGAGGTATTGAGCCGGCGGCGCTTGCCCTCTTTCATGTAAAACGTGAATGCCCCGTTCTCTCCGACGACCGCATCCACCGGCCAAAACCGGGCGAAATGATCGCACCATCCCGCGGGCCTCCCTGTGATCGGGACAATGGCAAACCCTGCGTCCTTCAGGGACCAAAGCGCTGAATACGCTTCTTGCGTCAGTTTTCCGCGAGTCGAAAGCGTGTCGTCGATGTCCAGGCAAACCCCTTTCACCTGACGGAGCTCGGTCTTCTCGGAACTGCTCCAAGGCATCGACTTCAGCGTCATAGAGACTCAGAACGCGTAAGCCACTCCACCCGAGATATAGCTTTGAGTGTTGTTCGCGGCCACTCCCAGCTCGAGCGAATAGCGGATATGCTCCGTGTTCTTGAACATCGTCCCCACCACCACCGTCGCCAACGCCCGGTAGCGGCCGCCTTCGAATCCCATACCGAACGGGATTGAAAGAAAAGGTTCGACCTCGCCCCCCTGGGTACCGAACGTCTTGTGCAGGTATGGCATAGCGGTCAGTTCGAAATGATTGCTCTCGGGGAGCCTGACATGAAGCGCCTGGACAGCGATACCTATCCCCGGCTGTCCTTCTATGTCGGGGAAGAAATCTCAAGTCGCTTTGACACAGACCCGAAAACGTCGTGGCCCGCTTCCTGATCCCAGGATCGCGGTCACGTTGTTGAGCTCGGTCAGCCCATACTTGAAACGCGCGTTGAATCCGATCCCCGCGCCGCTCGTCAGAACGAGCTCCGGCTCCAGGCCAAGCTCGGCCTTTCCCGGGTCGACGAACCTGGGGGTCGTGAAGACGCCTGCCTGAGCGGTCGTCGTGAGCGCTCCCATCGCGAGGGCTGGGGCTAGAAGAGAGAAAAAGAGGGTTCTAAATTTCATCGAAGCGTCCTTTTCGCGAAGGTTATCGAGAGTCTAGGTAAGCTTCCGAAAGAAAGCCGGCTAAGTCAAGAAATGTCGACCAACTGCAGCGCAAACCGACTTCCAGCGAGCCAGCTATTACCGACAG
>CAYNDM010000325.1:0-3655 GCA_964395265.1 uncultured Bacteriovoracaceae bacterium | reverse complement strand
CCCTCTGACCCTCTACCCACCGCGTCTCAGTAACACTTACTTTTGAGGCAATACGGCACCCAGGGCGGAGCGCCCTAAGTCCGTCATGCGCTTGGCGGAGAGGATCAGTGGATCGAGTTGCTCCCGGCACCGCCAAACGGGCCGGAGTCGCCGTCGGATGGCTTTTTCTTAGGACCCGTGACGAAAAGCTTCTCGGTCTCGGCTTGTTCTTGTCGCTCGCGCTCGGCGATATCCGGATCGTTCTTGAGAAGCCACTCATCCGTCATCTGATCGATGCTGAGGTTCGATTTGTCGACCTTTACGTGAACACGCCGATTGTCGAGCTCGAGGAGCGTCCACTCAAAAGGCGCCTCCTCGAGGGCGGACAAGGATTCATCCGCTAACTGCTCGAGCCGATCCGGTTTCTTCGCGTCCAGGAAATGCCCGAAAACGGAGCCGGCGGCGTCCACCAGCGTTCCCAGGAGGTCTTCAGCGGTGGGCGCGCTGGCCTTGGGATCGAAGTCGCAACTCACATGGACTGTCGTCGCGGCGAGCTGCCCCTCGTGACTGAGGGAGACCGAAAGAATGATCTCATTGCTGTAAATCGCTCCCTGAGCCTGAAAGGCGGGATTCGGCTTGATCTTGGAAAGAGCTTTCAGCCCGGCGTCGAAGTTCGCCGTGAACACTTCGACCACCATACGCAGAAAATCCACCGGCAGTCCGGTGGAGTGAGCTCTCGAAGTCAAGTTGTTGCGGTTGCCCTTGCGGCTTTCCATTTCTTCTCTCGTTTCAGATGATCCCTTCGGGGATTCGGTCCAGACGCGGAAATTCCTCAAGGTTGAGGCGAATGTCAATCGTTCGTTTGCCGCGCCGAACCTTCAGGATCATGCTCTCGCCGGGCTTCTGCTTGGCGAGGGCCCTTTCCAGATCTCCAGGCTCGGAGACTTCCTGGGTCCCCACTCCAATAATGATGTCCCCTTGGCGCATTCCGGCCTCGAGAGCCGGGGCGTCCTGGACCAGGTTATAGACGATCACGCCGCGATCGGTCGGAAGGCGGTAATAGTTCGCGAGCTGGGGCGTGATCCGCTCGGCGAAGATTCCCAGCCAAGGGCGCACGACCCGTCCGTACTTTTTCAAGTCGGCTAGAACGGCTTTGAGCTCGTTGACGGGGGTCGCGAATCCCAGCCCTCCGCTTTGGCCGGTGTGGGACTTGATGGCGGTATTGATCCCGATGACTTCTCCTTTGAGATTGAAAAGGGGGCCTCCGCTGTTGCCAGGGTTGATCGAAGCGTCGGTCTGCAGGAAGTTGTCGAAGGGACCTAGCCCGATCGTGCGATGCTTGGCGCTGATGATTCCCATCGTGACCGTGTGCTGAAGACCGAACGGGTTGCCGACCGCGAAGACAGGTTCGCCGATTCGGACCTTGTCGGAGTCCGCAAGCGGAAGGGAAATCAGCTTCTGGGGGACTTTTTTCTGCTCGTCCCGAATCTGGATCAGAGCCAGATCCATCTTGGGATCCCGGCCGATCAATCGTGCCTTGAATTGCCGTTTGTCATGCAGCACGACGACGACTTCGGTTGCCCGGTCGATGACGTGGTTATTGGTGATGATCATGCCGTCTTGGTCGATGAGAAAGCCGCTGCCCAGAGAGGTCTGCCGTCGTTCGCTGGGGATACCCCAACCCCGTAAAAAGTCCTGCCAGGGATCGGCGTAATTGACGACGGTCGTGGAGCTGATGTTCACCACGCCTGGCAAGACTTTCTCCACCAAGTCAGGCAGCTCGGCGGGAGCGACGCTGGCGCTTGTGCTTGATGCGAATGCTAAGAGCCCGAAGACAGAGAAGATGAAGGTCGTGCAGTTCATTTTTTCCGCTCAGTCCTATCAAAGTGGTCCAGTCAAGTGGTTTTAGGGATAGCGTCGTTCAAAAGACGGGGGTAATAAAGAGAAAATTACAGGGGGATTTTTTATGGTAAATGCTAGAGAGGTTTTCATCGTCGGAATGGCTCGCACTCCCATCGGAGCGTTTCAGGGAGCGCTCTCCTCGCTGCCCGCTCCCAAGCTCGGCGCGATCGCCATCGAAGCGGCATTGAAGAGGGCCGGAGTCGCTGCGGATCAGGTCTCCGAAGTCATCCTCGGAAACGTGCTGACCGCTGGCGAAGGCCAGGCTCCGGCGCGACAGGCGGCCATCGCGGCCGGGATTCCCCACAGCGTTCCCGCTCTTACGATCAACAAAGTCTGCGGCAGCGGCATGAAGTCCATCATGCTGGCCGCCCAGTCGATCCTGCTGGGCGACAGCGACGTCGTCGTGGCCGGCGGGATGGAGAACATGAGCCAGGCGCCCTATCTGCTCAAGGATGCGCGAACGGGCTTTCGGATGGGGCATCAGGTTGCGATCGATTCGATGATCCACGACGGGCTCTGGGATCCTTACAATAACCAGCATATGGGCAACTGCGCCGAGCTTTGCGCGCGTGAACGAAAGTTCAGCCGCGAGGAGCAGGATCAATACGCGGCTCAAAGCTTTCGCCGCGCCCAAGAGGCGCAGAAGTCGGGAGCGTTCAAGGACGAGATCGTTCCGGTGCCGGTCGCCGGACGCAAGGGCGACACCACTTTGGTCGACACCGATGAAGGGCCCGCGAAGGTGAACTTCGACAAGATCCCCACGCTGAAGCCGGTCTTCGACAAGCAGGGAACCGTGACCGCGGCCAATGCCTCGACGATCAACGACGGGGCTTGCGCGGTCGTGCTGATGTCGGGTGACGCGGTTCAGCGCCTCGGCGTGAAACCGATCGCGAAATTGGTTTCGTACGGCACCAACGCGCAGGCGCCCGAGTGGTTCACGACCGCGCCCGCCGAAGCGATGAACCGCGCTTTGAAAAAAGCGGGCTGGGACGCGAAAGACGTCGACCTCTGGGAAGTCAACGAAGCGTTCGCGGTAGTCGCGCTCGCTGCTCAAAAGGAACTCGGGATCTCGAACGAGAAGTTCAACGTGCACGGTGGGGCGATCTCGCTTGGGCATCCAATCGGAGCGAGCGGAGCGCGCATCGTGGTGACCCTGGTTTCGGCGCTTAAACAGAAAAAGGCAAAACGTGGAGTTGCCGGGATCTGCATCGGTGGGGGCGAAGGAACCGCCCTCTGCGTTGAGCTGGTGTGATTCCTGACATCGGACTCGAGAGAACACCATGAACAAAGTCGTAGCTGATGCAAATGAGGCCGTTCGTGACATTCCGGACGGAGCAGTCCTGGCGCTGGGTGGATTCGGGCTCTGCGGGATCCCGGAGAATTGCATTTCGGCGCTTGTCGCCAAGGGAGTGACGGGACTGACCTGCGTTTCGAACAACGCGGGGGTGGATGATTTCGGGATCGGGCTGCTGCTCCAGAAACGCCAGGTGAAGAAGATGGTTTCGAGTTATGTCGGGGAGAACAAGCTGTTCGAGCAGCTGGTTCTTTCGGGCGAGCTCGAGATCGAGCTGAACCCCCAGGGAACCTTGGCCGAGCGCCTTCGCGCGGGGGGAGCGGGGATTCCCGCGTTCTTCACGGCGACCGGAGTTGGGACGATCGTGGCCGAAGGCAAGGAAGTGCGTGAGTTCGACGGGCGCAAGTACGTGATGGAGCGCGGGATCAAGGCCGACTTCTCCCTGGTCAAGGCGTGGAAAGGGGATGCGATGGGTAATCT
>CAYNDM010000324.1:0-3659 GCA_964395265.1 uncultured Bacteriovoracaceae bacterium | reverse complement strand
GCACTCCCCTGAAGTACCGGACAGGACGTAGGCAAACGTAAAGATCGAGCATCTGCCTCAAAGCGACGTTCAGGGATCGGATCCCGCCTCCCACAGGAGTGGTCAGAGGCCCTTTGATCCCGACAAGAAAATGACGAAGCGCCGCCAGAGTGTCTTCGGGCAACCAGTCGTTGAACTTCTTGAACGCTTTCTCGCCCGCGTAGACTTCGAACCATTCGATCTTGCGATCACCCTTGTAAGCTTTTTGAACCGCGGCATCGATGATGGCTTGCGAGGCGCGCCAGATGTCCGGCCCGGTGCCATCGCCCTCGATGAAAGGAATGACGGGGTTTTTCGGAACACTGAGCTTTCCGTTGGTGATCGTGATGCGCTCGCCTCGAGTGGGCGCAGAGAGAAGCTTGAACATGAGCTTACGTCTCCTCTTTGGGGTCTACAGGATTCCTGAGCGACTTTATTCAAAACAAGGAAGATTGGTCAACGAACAAAACAAAGCTAGAATTGTCTTTACAAGATGCCCCAACGCCAATCGCCGACGCAGAACTTCCTTTTCTGGATATTCAGCCTCTCATCCGCGCTTCTCTTCACCCAGCCCGCGAAGGCGGAGGTCCGCGTTCAGGTACAAACGGATTTTACGCAGCATTTCAATACTTCTCCTCCCGCAGAAACGAGCACTGGCGACGGAAAACACCTGATTGCGCGCGATCTGGGACTCTCAACGCGTTGGCGAGCCGCCATCGGCCTGATGGAGCGGAAAGGCAGAACACTGGAGCTCCTGATCGGGCCGTACCTCCGCTGGCCTCTGTTCTTTTCGCTCACCGGATACGGAACAGACACCCAAAGCCCATCCTCGCTCGAGGTGGGAGGGGATATCGGAGTGTCCTGGTTCAGCTTCGCCAGGACTTTGCTGAGCTTCGCGCCAGACTGGAGCCTGACCTATCAGGCACAGGATCTCGGCTCTGTCGATCCATCGCGTCAGGTCGAAGTGAGCGTGGACCACTGGTCGGTGGGCTTTCGCCTGGAAGTTCCGATCTGGACCCTGGAATCCGAACCCGGCGACCGACGTGTCGAATTCGGAGGAGCCGTCAACTACCAACTGGATCGGATCCGGAAGTACACGGTGACCCCGTTGAATTTCACCGATGACGGGACAGGAACCCTCCCGTACAACCACCCGGTTTCGGGCACCCAAGAAGCGGGTTACCGCTGGATGGTCGGCGCATTCATGAACTTCCGGCTCTGAGAGCCGGGGCCTTCCTCGCAGTGGATCCGCAACGTCGCGAGCGAATGCACATCCGCCTCGTCATGCGTCACCATGAGCAACGGCACGGGCCATAACGCATGCAGCTCCATCAGCTCCGAGCGAAGCCTCGCGCGAAGCTCGGGGTCAAGCGCTGAAAACGGCTCGTCCAGAAGGAGAACCCTGGGCTTCCAAACCACGGCCCGGACGAAAGCCAGCCGTTGGCGCTCTCCCCCCGAGAGCTTTCCTACCGGGGTCCCGCACTGCCCCTCGAGGCCGATCCGCCGGAGCCACGCCATCACGACCTCCTCGCGCTCCTTCCGCGCGCGCCCCCGCATCTTGAGTCCGAAGGCCGCGTTCTCCAGAACCGACATCGCAGGAAAGAGCGCCTGCTCCTGAAAGACGAATCCGATCCCTCGGTCCTCCGGAGAAAGACGGGTGATCTCCTGCTCGCCGATCCAGACCTCACCCCGGTCCCTGCCCGGAACCAGCTCCTCCAGGCCCGCGATCCACCTGAGCAGGGTGGTCTTGCCGCTTCCGCTCCGCCCAAAAATCACGGCTCTCTGGCCCGGGAGCACTTCCAGCTCCGCCTCCAGGACGAAGTTCCCCATGTCTTTTCGAAGACCTTGGATTCTTAGAGGCTCAGGGCTGTGTCCATCGGGATCCATTGGAATTTTCCTTCCTGGTTTCGGAGTCGTCTCAACTCAGTTCGCGCCCACAGAATACCACTTAAAATTTCTTTGCAATCATCCGATTCAATAGAGGGAGCCGAAAGATGGCGAAGAATCCGAAAGATTCGATCTTCACAGTCGATGCGGATATTACAGGAACGGTCGAGGTTCCAACGATCACCGGTTTGTTGAGGCGCAAGAAGCTCAAGAACTCGCCGACGCAGACGATGACTCAGTCCACTCCCTCGGTCGATCCCCGAGGCCGCCCGTCCGTCGCGCCAAAAAGCGCCCCTCCGAAAAAGCTCGCGGTCCTCGACTTCGCCCATATCGCGAAACTGAATCCGGGTCTCGCCTCCGGTCTGACCTTTCTTGCGAGGAACGGAGCGGAAGCTGGTCTCTATTTCGCGTTGATTCTCGATAGCGGCACCCGCCGCCCCCTTTTGAACGCGGCCGCCTACTTCGGAGCCGCCGACATGGCGCGAACTTGGACTGGACGCTGCTGGAATCCGATTCAGACCCCGACTCTCTGGAAAAAGTTCGTGATCGAGGGACATTTCGAGCTCGGCCCCACCAGCGGAAACTGGGGGCAGGAAGAGAGGCTCCTGCGAACAGCCTTTGGGATCCGCGCCTGGGAGACAGCGACCATTATCCGAGTCGGCTCGGCAGAACGCTGCCTGGGTGGGCTCCTCCTGATCTCGCGCGCGAGCCTGAGACATGTGCTTCCTCAGGCGTTGCTCTCGATCGCCGCCGATTCGGCTTTTGACCAGGCTTCCTGAGGCCACCGCTTCTGCCGCCAATGGGCTCAAGTCTCTCCCCCATCAAAAGGAGCGCGCACGCTTGCAGGCCACCACGCAAAGCATGCTTCCTACCGAAACCAGGAGCAGGAAGAGCGCCAGGGTCTGCGCGGCCTCGAAACGGTACTGCGACATCCAGCGAGTCAGAAGCAACGGCATCGGAACGAGGCTCTCGCTGTAAAACAAGCTGACCGCTGCCACTTCTCCAAGCGATGCGCCACCCGCCATCGCGTAAGCGGCGAAAAGGGGCGCGCGCCACCTGGGCCACTCCACCGAAATAAATGCCTGAATCGGGCTCGCGCCCAACGTCCGGGCTGCCTCGAGCCGCAGGCGCTGGCTCCCGGCCGCAACCGGCCAGAGCAGTCTGTAGCTCATCGGAAAAAACAACGCGCCTTGCAGCAGGGCCATCGCGGGCAGGCTGCCTTCGAAGGGGTCGATCCACGAAGAGTAAGCAAGCCAGAGAGCGAGCCCCAAGACGAGGACCGAAACCCCGCTCGGCACCGAGACCAGGATCGACACCCAGGTCCTGGCTCCAAAGAGGAGCGCGAGCACGGAAATCCCAACCGCCACGGAAGAAGATAGAGCGGCGAGCTTCAGCGAAACCAGCAGCGCGGGCCAGAGCTCTCGCCAGATCCCTGGCTGACCGAGAAGCGCCCAATGGGACGCGCTGAAGAGGGGAATATACGGTACGAGAAAAACCGCCGCGGACAACGCGATCAGAGGCGTGTCTTTCTCTCGGCCGCCCCTTCGGGCCAACCCGGCATCCACCGGCAGACTGCCTCGCGCGCGCTCGAAACGACGCCGCCACGTCAGGAGCGCGGCCCAAGGCGCCAGGTTGATGAGCAGCTGCCAGAGCGCGCAGGCCACCGCTCCGTCCAGATCAAGCATCCCGTAACGGATCTTCGAGTAGAGCGCGGGTTCGAGTGTTTCGACCGGAGGCCCCCCCCCGAGAATCAA
>CAYNDM010000323.1:1893-3671 GCA_964395265.1 uncultured Bacteriovoracaceae bacterium | reverse complement strand
CGGGGATCAGAAGGCTCAGAAACTGACCGGCCTCTAATCGCAGCCTTCGAGGGGTCTTGAAACGGATTTGCAAAACGGTCGGGGTGAGCCAAGCGCTTGAGATCAGCTCACATCGGATTCGCTTCCCGGGCATACCGAGAAACTCTTCGGTTTTACTGGGAAAAACTTGAATCAGGTATCGGAGGAGTCCTTTTTCTCGAGCTTTGACTGTTCGTCCTCATCCTGGCCTTCCAGCCCCTTTTTGAAAGCGCGCATGCCTTTGCCCAAGGCACCTCCCAGCTCCGGAAGCCTCCTGGCCCCGAAAAGAAGGACGACGACCAAAAGAATGACGAGGTGACCTAAGCTTAAGCCAAACATGGGAGGACTATACCCGAGATCTCATGAGAATCGCAATGCTCGGGTGAATTCAAGGCTTCTCACTCGGAATCCCCGGTCCAGGAGCCCTCCCCACCGGCCTCCAGGTGGGTCCGGGTGGCACGGCCATAGGAGGTCAGCACGATCGCGGGTTCCCCGTAGACGATCTGGTTGCAAGCATATTCGCAGGCCCCGCACCCCACGCAGCGATCGAAGTTCACGTGGTACGGGCGGGTCGGCGTCTGGCCGGAGGGCGCTACCTTTTCGCTGCCCTGGGCTCCGACTCCCCAGCGGCCTGGCTGGGTCCCAGGAGGCTCCCATCCCTTGTTGAATTCGATAGCGTTGGTGGGACAGACGCGGATGCACTCCGAGCAGAACTTGCCCTCGGAGTAGCTGATGCAGCGGTCGGCTCCGAAAACCGCCGTTCCCGCTTTGTAGCTGTACTTCTCTTCGATCGGGTATTTCATGATGGCGTCGGTGGGGCAGGCCCGGGAGCAGGCGTTGCAACCCTCGGCGCAATATCCTTCGGTGGCGACCATGACCGGGGACCAGAGTGCCCGGACCCCGTGCTCGAGCCCAGCGGGTTTCAGAATTCCCGTGGGGCAAGCTTTCATGCACTCGGCGCATCGGATGCAGCTTGAGAGGAAGTCCCGCTCCTCGCGGCTCAGGGGCGGGCGAATCAGCGACTTCGGGGATTTGGGATCCCCGGCTGAGAGCTGCAGGACAGGAGCCGCGACCACCGCGGCCGCTCCTGATATCAGCAATGAGCGTCGCTCGAGGGAAACGGGGGCCTGGGTCGTCGAAGCCGCTGGAAACGGGAGTTTCCAAGTGAAGAAGTTCGCGTCCACCGGGCATTCCTGCGAGCAGGCGAAGCACTTGATGCATTCGGACTCGTTGTAGAACTCGGCATTGGTGAAGCTGATTGCGCCCGTGGGGCAATGATGCGAGCAGAGATTGCAATGGACGCAGCCTTCGGTATCGCGCCTTAGGATCGAGTTGCGCGAAACAACGGCCAGATAGGCGCCAAGGGGGCAAGCCGTACGGCACCAGATTCGCGAGAGTCGCGTGGTGGCCACCATGATCGCGATGAAAAGGATCAAGGTGGCGACATCGACGAGCGCTCCGTTCCATCCCACGGAGCCGCCCACCGTCCAGCCCGCTTCATCGCCTTTTCTGAACAGGGGATAGATGACCACGGCGGCGGTCCGGGTCAGGAGCACGATGGGATCCAGGCCCATCAGCGGGCTGACCACGCCGAAGACGGCGAAGATCAGGATCACGAAGAGCAGGTAGAACTTCAGCCGGAACCAGGAGGGAGAAGGTCCTTGCATCCGCACGCGGAGCCGCCTGAGCACCCAGCCGTACGCATCGAAGATCGATCCCAGCGGGCAGACCCACCCGCAGAATACCCGCCCGAGCCGCAT
>CAYNDM010000323.1:0-1883 GCA_964395265.1 uncultured Bacteriovoracaceae bacterium | reverse complement strand
AGGATCGAGATCCCCATTCGCATGGCTCCCATGACCGAGGTCATGACCAGGGGATCGATTCGCAGCATGAGAGAGACCGGCACGTGGCGCGCGAGCCAGCTTTCCATCGGGTGCCGAGTGGCCACGATCAGGCCGACCCAGAGCAGGAAGACCGCCCACTGCACTGCGATTCTGAAATGGCGGGTTGGGATGGCCTGCATCGATCAGAGCTTCTTTTTGAGCTTGCCCCAGTTCTGAATGGACCTGACTACGGCCTCGGCTGCGAGCTTGCTGCTTCCTGTCGCCTTGGCGACGATATCGACCTTCCTGACCAAGGTCTTCGCGTCGGCGGGACCTTTGCCTTTGAACTGCTCCAGAAACGAAGGCGTCTTCGTCGGAAAGGCGTGAGGGCAGCTCATCTCGATCACTCTGACCTCGGTGACTTTCGAGGTCTTGGGATGGATCCCGATCGCCCAGGTGTGCGTGCAATCCGGAGGATAGGTCCCGTGTTCGATGAACGCGGCTCTTTCGACCGCTCCGTCAGCTGCCTTGGTGTAGTAGAGCTTGGCTCCGGACTTGGACCCCGGCACGTCCTTGGCGCTCACTTTGACGGTCTTCAGAATGGCCATGAGCGCTTTGCCCATGGGCTCGATCTCGACGGCGTGGGCACTCTCCAGGAACGCGCAAGTCGCCAGAACCAGAAGGAGCTGCTTTGTTTGAGATGACTTGGTGGGCTTCATCGGGATTTTGAACCTCCTGAGATGAAAAAGAACGGCGATCAGGATCGCTGCGGGAAGAAGGATCCAAAGCGGATTCCTTTCCGTGACGTAAGGCGTGAATCGATCCGCGCCCAAAGTGCTGAGATCGATCGTCTCCTCGGCGCCGCAGAGCTCGGGCGTCAACGAAAAGAGGAGGAGCATTCCCGCGATCCACTGGCCTGGAACCTTGAACAGGCGCTGGAAGATCCCGTTCCATCGAGGGACCTCCTCCCGATCGATCATAGCGGCTCCTGGGGCTTGGATCAGGGATTCATTCATCTGGCGTAAGCCGCTCTCCCATCCGGAGACGAAGAGCGCGGTGGAAAGCGCGTCGGCATCAGTCGCCGACGGATGGGTGATCAGCGTGCTGAGAGCGGAGCGAGGCCGGGCCCCGGAGTCAGGCTCGATGATGTGTTCGCCTTTCTCGTGGGTACCGGATACTCCGATCGCGATCGCAGTGCCGAGCTCATGGGAGAACGGACCGCCGAGATCCGCGCCGCTTGGATCCTTCTTCCAGCTCCAGGCCCAGCTCCAGGGCGCGCCGGGGCCCGCGAAGCCGGAGAGCGCGATGCTGGCGCCGCCGGCCGAGAGGAGGTAGTGCGAGAATCCCCTCGACTCGATCAGCAGGCGGACTTGATCGATGGCGTACCCTTTTCCGATCGCGCCGAAGCCCAGCATGGCTCCGGGTTGGGTCTTCCAAACCTCGCGCGAGCCACGATCCCAGGCGACTCCCCGAACTCGAGCATCGGAAGAAGAGCGCGTGCCCTTTGCCGTGGCATCGAACGCGCCAGAAGTCTGACGATGAAGCCGCTCGCTTCGCTCGAGCAGATCGATCCCAACGGAAGTGAAGCGCACGCGAACGCCGGGGGCGCTTCGGTTCAGGCGATGGACCGGGCTTTCCTCGAGATACTCGCTCAGCTCCCTCTCGAGGCGATCGATCAGGCGGTGAGAGTCCTCGAGCGCCGCGGCCGCGCGACCGCGATCGCTCGCCTCGCAACTGATGCAAAGCTCGAAGGTGGTGGCCATGTGGTTCTCAGCATGGCTGACATGACGGATCTGCATGATCTCTATTTATTGTAGCCCGCGTTGGACCCGAAAGTCAGAGAGAAAAAGCTGCCCATTCGATTCGATCTACAGAGAACTCTC
>CAYNDM010000322.1:0-3672 GCA_964395265.1 uncultured Bacteriovoracaceae bacterium | reverse complement strand
GACTTGCCGCGGCCAGCCGCTTCTCCCACTCCTCGCGGTCGCGCGCGCCGCGAACTATCCCCACGCAGGCCAGGACCGCCGCCACGGGCAGGAGTGGCAGAAGCGGCTTGGGAAACCAGCCGGCAAAGTATTCCCAATAAACCGTGGCGGGCTGCGCTCCGAAGTTCTGCACCGAAAGGCCGGTCAGAACATTGTATTGAGCGTACATCCATAGGCTTTCCCACGGTCTTCCGTAAACGATCCAGTCGGAGAGTCCGCCCAGGACCGCCCCTAGAGCGACGCCCGCTGCCATAGAGGGAAAGGCCGCGCGACCCTCGCGACGGCAAAGAAGCGCGAGCAGACCTCCTATTCCGAGCAAACCCGAAGGATAGCGAAACGCGCCTGTGAGAACCAGAAACGCGCCGCCCGCCACGCCAGCAGGCTTAGACAGCGGGCTCGAAGCGAAGCAACCCAACGCGACCCAGAAGGCGATCGCTGAAAGATGCTCCTGACTGGGGCGAACCGACTCGGCGATCGTGAACCAAGCGAGCACGAAGAGAATCCAAGCCCATCGGCGAAGCCCCGGGCCCCAGCTCCTCCGAGCCGAAGACAGCCTCCACATGCCCCAAAGGATCCCCAGATCCGCGGCGCCGGTCAGGAGCTTGGCGGAGTAGAAGCGAGCGAAAACGGAGCCGTCGAAGAGCCAGTTGGAGAGTTTCATGGGAGTCGACAACAGCGCAGGCCAGGTCAGATTCCTCATGTGGGAATAGAATTCGTGCGTATGGCTGAGAAAACCGAAACTCAAGTAGTTGGCGAATTCCAACGTCTGAAACCACTCGTCAGGATGATTGTATCCCACGTTGGTCCCGGCCGCGATCACGCGAAGGACGACCGCCAGCAGAAGCCACCTTCGCGCGCTCATGGTTCCGCGACCTCGGAATTCGCTGGATCGAGTTTCAGGGAGATTCCCGCCCAGAAAGGCCCGATCTCGCAAGCTTGGTAAGTCCAACCCGCCCCCTGGTGAGGAGCAGCGAAGTTCTTGAAAGGAAGCCAGGGATACTCAGTCACGAACGCGACATCTCGCGAGCGCGCCACGCCCCGGTAGTCCGAGTCCCCCACCACCTCCTCCGGTCTGAAATACAGGGAATGCACGATCGCGTCCCGAGTGGACGCATGCCGTTCGATAAGGGGTTCGATGTTCGGAAAATCGACGGCTCGCGAAAAATCCCGATCCGGGTCCCTCCCCGCCATCTCCACCAGAAGATCCGGCCAATGGGGTTGCCAAATCTTCTTTCGATTTCCGATGGTCTCCTCGATGCAGTCCACCCAAACGCGGTAAGTCTCCCAAGAGTAGATCCCCGAGAGCTTCCGATAATGATTCACCACGACGCCCACGCTCAGGACCAAGAGCACTCCAGCCAACGCGGCGGAGACACGAGAAAGCTTGGACCGCGCCACGACCGTCCCTTTCCGCGGGAGCAGGAGAACCACTGCCGGCCAGATGGCCGCATGAATCATCGTTGTAAACCACGTTTCTGGCTTGGTGAACCAGAGGTATTGGGTCGTGACCAGTCCCAATGCCGCCGCAACTCGTACCCCCGTATCCCGATCCTTTCGCGACGCGAGCCCAAGATTGCCGAACAAGCCTGCCAAGAGCGCCAGCCAGGTGAGCGCCTTGCCTAGATTGAAAAACTTCGGGTACTCGACCGGGCTTCCCAACGAAAGAAAGAGGTTGTGGAAGATCGCGTACGCTGAGCCGATATAAGGATGCCATTCGTCCAGGCGATGAAACTGGACATCCATCTGGATCCAGAACTGGTCCCATTTCACGATCACGTACAGCAACCAGGGAGAAAGAAGCGCGGTCGTTCTCAGACCGATCCCAACCAGCTTTTTAAAGCCAGACTGCCATCCCCTTTGGAGCAGGACCGCGACGGCGGTCGGGAGAACCCAGACGATTGCCTCGAAATGAAAATAGGCCGACGCGGCTAGGATCGCCGGAAGCCGCCAGGCCGACGCTTTCTGAAACACCCCATCCAACTCCATCAGGATGAGAATCCAGAAGAGGCCTTGCCAGATCTCGGGGCGCACGACCATGCCTCCCCAACGCAGCGCAGGCGAAAAAACCGCCAATCCTGTGACGAGAAGAATCCAGGGAAGAGCGGTATTTCTGCGCCGCATCCAAACCATCAAAGCGACGCAATAAGCGCTGAGGGCCATCATCTGAAAAATTCGAATGGAATGACTGGTATCGAGTCCGAAAAGAGCGCCGATACCTAGGTATGCCGGCATTCCAGGCATCGTGTTGAAGTTCGCTTGGTCATAAGAGGGCACAAAGGGAGCCTGAGCATGCATCCGATAAACGGAAGGCCAATTGATCCATTCGATCCCTGGAAGAAAGAACGCAGAGTCATCAGGCCAAGGAACTGGTACAAAGGATAAAGGGGTCGCCCAGTAAAAGAAGCAAACAGCAACGACGCAGAGAACAAGGATTCGGTAGCTCATTTTGGGAATCCGATCAAAAGAGGCAGCTGTAGTCGATGTTTCATTCTTATAGCCCCGAGCGACATGCAACAAGGAGAATTCAGGAAAGAAGACACTCCAAGCACCTTGACGCTTCCGTGCTGGAGTCCTAAAAAGAGAAGTAATTTAGAGCTTTTGTTCATTCGACTGACGTCAAATTTCGTCCGCCGAACCAGCAGTACGTCAGAAGCTCATGCCATTTCAGCCGGACGCGGCAACGCCGGCTAGAGAAGGACTATTCCTTGTACAAACTCAGCTACCTCAAGAGCACGAACGCAGAGTACATCGACTTCATCTTCAATCGTTACCTCGAGGATCCGACTTCTGTCGACGAATCCTGGAGGTATTTTTTCGAAGGACTCGAGCTCGGAAGCGAGCTCGAACCGGCGCGCCCAGGCGAGGAAATCTCGGTTGCCGGACCGGCGCAAGCCGTTTCAAGCGCCACGGCCCTGGACCTGGGCGCCGAAGCCAAAGTCGCGGAGCTGATCTATTCCTATCGCCTGAGAGGCAACCTCATCGCGAATATCGATCCTCTGAACGCCGCCCCCTCATCCCACCCGTTCTTGGATCTCGCCAATTTCGGCCTGAGCACCGCGGATCTCGGAAAGACGTTCCAAGCAGGCAAGCTGCTGGGCATGGGCCCGGCCACTTTGAGCGAGATCATCGACAAGCTCAAGCGAATCTACTGCGGCACGATCGCCGTCGAGATCGCGCATATCCAGAATCCCGAGGCGCGCGAATGGTTGCGCGAGCGGGTCGAGCGGAACGAGAACCGCGACTCCGAGCTTGCCTCTGAGACTCGCAAGATGATCCTCAAGCGCCTGACCGAAAGCGAGGCGTTCGAACGCTTCCTGGGCACCCGCTATGTCGCGCAGAAGCGCTTTTCGATCGAAGGCGGCGAGGGCGTGATCCCCACGCTGGACTGCATGATCGAGACCTCCGCCGAGCTCGGCGCCAGGGAGATCGTCATGGGCATGGCCCATCGCGGGCGCCTGAACGTGCTTCTGAACATCTTCGGAAAGAAGCCCGAGCACATGTTTACGGAGTTCGAAGGCACCTATAAGATCGACCCCGCGCACGGCGAAGGGGACGTGAAGTACCACAAGGGCTACTCGACGGATTTCGTCACTCGCAGGGGCAAGAAGGTGCATCTCTCGCTTGCCTCGAACC
>CAYNDM010000321.1:0-3682 GCA_964395265.1 uncultured Bacteriovoracaceae bacterium | reverse complement strand
CCGACGACCTGATCGAATTCGCCCTCTCTACATTCTCAACGCGAAACGACCTCATGGACCTGATCACCGACTTCCGGGACACGGATGAAGAAGCGATGAAGGTGGAAGTCACCCCGGATCGATTCCTCGTTGAATCCAGCAAAGCCATTCCGTCGAGTCGATCTGCCGGGGAATGGACCGGGATCGCTCTCATCCGATCCGCTCAAGTCGTTTTTGATTACGTTGAGCGCTCGCTTCTCGAGGGAGCGCTTGATTCCTATGACACCCATGCGTTTTCGCGAATGGCGAAGGATGGGCATCGCCTCTATTGCTCCTCGACCGAAGGCCGCCCATGGCTCGAAATCGACTTTCTCGAGGACTACGAGCGCGCAAAACGGATTTTCGAGGAAGGAGCCCGCGCTTGAACTTGAACAACGGACGAGTCCCGGTTCGGATCGAATTCGGGATTGGAAAACTCGATCACTTGAGATCGCTTGTTTCTGATCGCGCCGTATTGCTGGTCACGACTCAAGGATTCGTTCGCCGCGGAGTCGCGGCTCGCGCGGCCTCCCTGCTCCACGACACTCCCAGGATCCTCGCCGAAACGACGCCGAACCCCACGTTCAAGGATATCGAAAGGCAGCTCGCGTCCCTGCAAGGCGAGAAGTTCGGCGTCATTGTGGGTATCGGTGGCGGTAGCGTGCTCGACACCGCGAAAGCGTTGGCCGTCGGTCTTCAGCAACGCGACCCGGCATTCATCGAGCGATTGCTCAAAAAGGAACTTCCCGAACTGCTGTATCCGGCACTCCCGGTGATCGCGGTGCCGACGACCGCCGGGACAGGAAGCGAAGTCACTCCCTGGGCAACTATCTGGGACGATGACGCGAAGAAAAAGCACTCCCTTCAACAGGCCAATTTGTGGCCGGAGTCCTGCATTTGCGATCCGGAGCTCACTCTGACCGTTCCAAGAGAGATCACGGTCCAAACCGGGCTGGATGCTCTCTCTCATAGCCTGGAATCGATCTGGAACAAGAACGCGGACGCAGTCTCGAGAAAATACGCCGTGGAAGCCGCCAAGATCATCCTTGCCGACCTTCCCCGACTCGCCCGAAACCTGGGCAACCTGGAGCTCCGATCCTCCATGCTCCGCGCGGCTCTGCTCGCGGGCTTGGCCTTTTCCAGCACGAAAACAGCGCTCGCCCATGCCATTTCATATTACGTAACCGCGAACAAAGGAGTGCCTCATGGCATCGCCTGCAGCTTCACTCTGCCCGACATCCTTGATCGGATAGGAGGAAAAGACGTTAGCGTGGATTCGGCGCTGAGCGAGATCTTCGGCACGGTCAATGGAGATCGCCTTCGCGAAATGTATCGGGAACTCGGAGTCTCGACTCATTTCGAGGACTACGGGGTTCGGCTCGACGAAATGCAAAAAATCAGGGACTCGCTCGCCGGAAACGACAGGGCAGGCAATAGTCTTGTCGCCTTCGACGAAGTCTTTCGAAGTTGATCACCGTCCGAACTGAGAATTCAAACGTCCGCCTGCTCCGGCTCTAACGATCAAAGGGAGTTTTCTCGGGCACGAGGATCACTTTGATTTGCTCGTTTTTCTCCGCTTCATTGAGATCCTGAACGAACCAGGTCAAGAAATCGTAGTCCTGAAAAGTATCCTGGATCAATTCCCAGTTCTGGTAATCGAACGACAGGGCATTCACGGGGTTTTTAGCCAGCTCAAGCGCCATGCCCCCCGGATCGTGCGGGTTGGTTACATAGAACGAGACATAGTAACCCAAACGACCCAATTTCGACAAAACCTCCAAGTTGGGGCTCTCGAGAACCAGATGACTTTTCCTGATTCCCTTCTCATGCAGGCGCACCAAGGAAGAAAGCAAGATCGATAGATTCGATGACTCGAGGTTCTTGATATCAAGCCAGAAGTACTTTTCGCCCGCTCGCTTTACAGAAGCGAATGACTCGAAATCGCGATTGGCAGAAGGCTCTGGAGGATGATTGACCTCCAAAAAACCTTCCTGGCGCACGACGATATCGACCTCGAATCCCTCGTACTTCTCGGCCAGTAGCGCGAACTTCTCCCGGGAATTCGTCCGATGAACCCATCTTTTGCTGGGGAAATCGCGTTTCCCGACCCCGGAGGCTTGCAGCTTGAAAAGACCCCCTGTAGCCGGGCGAAGCCGATCATAGTCGCGATTGGCGACGACTCGCAACGGAGGTCGATAATCACGGAAAAAAACGCTTCTCCCGCGCTCGCACGAGCTGCACTCGATCCCGAGCAAATCCAGGACCGAATCGTCCAGGTAGGAGCTATCGAAAGGCCGACCAACCCGCTGCCTGGCGCTCTTCCTCTTCGCTGCGCTTGAGCTCCAATAGATCATAGGGACCTCAAACATCTCGCTGAACCCCAGTCCCTCGGAATGGCCGATAAAGTTGGACTGATGCCCCACCGACTCGCCATGGTCCGAAATAAACAGGAACTCGGACTCCTCTTCCCGCTCCTTCAGCATTCGAATCGCGGAAGACAGCACATGATCCAAGTAAAGCACGGCATTGTCGTAGTTGGCGCGCTCGCTGCGAACGCGGGAATTCTTGGATCTCCGTCCAAGCTGTTGATTGATCGAATCGTCGTCATCCGCCGTGAATTTAGCGAAAGAATCAGGATACCGATTCTTGTAATCGTGATGGGTCCCCATCATATGCAGGACGATCAGCTTTTTAGGGGCCTCTTCACTCAGGAACTCTCCGAGGTCCTTCAATAGGACCTCATCGTGCGGCGTGAGGCCGATCCCGTCCCAGGTACCCACGTTGCGAAAACGAGTCTCATCGGCGAGTTTCGCGAGAACGGTCGAGACCGTGTCCGAATTGCCCAAGATCTGCTGGTTCGAGCTCCAGTAAACCTTGAATCCCGCCGCTTGAGACAAATGGATCATGTTCGCTTTTTGATGAAAATCATCCGGATTGGACCAACTTGCGAACGTGAGCATCTTGACCAGACTTGGGATCGTATGCGCATGAGGCGACACGACATCCGAGAACACCGCCAGCTCCGATGCCAACGCATTCAAGCCCGGAGTGGTAGGCCGCGGATACCCATACACTTGCAGATTGTGCCGCGTAGTGCTTTCTCCCAGCACCAACAGGAAAGTCCGGCGGTTGGGACCGTGGTATCGGACCTCTTCCTGCGCCAGCAATTTCTCCTTACTCAGGTCGTCCGTGAGCTGCTTCAGCTTGTGCATCTCAGCCTGATACTCGACCACGCCGGCCCAGATAGCCCTGCTCGGAGCGAAGAGCCGAAAAAAGGCGAACCTGGGAAGCTGGCTGAGACCAAGCAGGCTCCCTATGAGCAAGGAAAAACTCAGCCATTTCCGATCAAGCGAGATGGATTGAGTATATCGCGCCAGGCGGGTCGCAAGACGAAACAATCCGAACATCATCGCCATGGCCAGCAGGAAGTAAACGATCGCCTTTCCTACCAACGCCTTCTGGAAAACGAGAAATTCCACTGTCTCTGGAACCGTCGAATTCAGCACCGAATACAAAAGAGATGAATGGGAAAAGGTCAGCCCAAAAACCTTGCCGGCACCGAACTGTATCCCGATCAGGACGACATAGACGTAGCACACCACGGCCAAGCGAGGTATTGCAGAAAGTTGGGGATCGGCTTCGGATCGCTCAGGCGGCAGGAGCC
>CAYNDM010000320.1:0-3710 GCA_964395265.1 uncultured Bacteriovoracaceae bacterium | reverse complement strand
GCTCCGAACCGATCCCGTATGGGAAGCTCTCCGCCTATTCCAAGGGACAGTCCCCCAAAAGACAAGGGCCCGGTCAGCTCAGAGGCCGCGACCGGCATGCGGTAGTTGACGGAGTTATATCCGATCTTCACCCAGCCTTTCGGACCGAAAAAGCTCGGAGTCGCGAAAAACGTGTATCCCGCGCTGACCCTGAACGCCGTGACGCTGGGCGAGCCCTCGAGCACGCTCTCGGCCCCTGTCTGGATATCGCTTTGGCTATAAGACGAAGAGCCGTAGCCGAATCCCAGCTCCGCGAAGAACTCCCTGGTCAGCCAAAGCTGGCCTTCGGCCTTCGCTCCATAAAAAAGCCCCGATCCCGCCTTGCCCGTCGAAGCGCTGCTCGAGCTGTACTCTCGCGAGAAACTCCCCATCCAGAGTCCCGCACTGGCCCATCCCAGCCGGGGAGGGTCCTCGAATGCCTTCTCGCGCTCCGACTGCTCGGTTTGAATCAATGCCCGATCCTGCCCCTCGGGAGCGGGAATGACCTGGATCACTTTCTGAAAACGCGCCACCTGCCGGCCCGGCTCCTCTTCGATCACGCGGCCAAAGCCGATGCCCTCGTCGACCTCTTCGATCTGGACCTTGCCGGTGGGAGTCAGCCGCCAGTCCACCAAAGACCGGAGCAGCGGGTGCTTTTTCACCTCGTCGACGGTCGCGACTACGAGCGCGTCGCCTTTTCTCAGCTTTTCGTTGACCCCGAGATTCACGGTCACCGTGCTCTCGTCACGGCCGGTGATCTGAGCCTCGAATGGCACTTTCTTGAACAGGCGATCCAGGGCCTTGTGAAGATTGCCCTCGATGTCCCCCGTGCCCAGCGCCTTTCCGTCACGCGGCTCATCGAGACTGAAGGTCTCGGTGGCGAGCAGGACCATCCTGGGCGAAGGGAGCCAGACGATCACGAACCGGTATTTCGACCCCTCTATGAAGATCTTGGTCCGAATCAGGCTCTCCACTCGCAACGAGCGGGCCAGTTGCCCCATCACCTCGTGGTCATCGATCACCTTGTGATAAGCGATCTTCGAAGCGCTCAGGATCTCGTTCCCCTTTGAGAGATCCTGCACGGTGAACCTGCTCTTTTTAGCGAAGTAGCTTTGATAGGCCTCACCCACGTACTGAGCGAACAACCCATCCACGTTGTCCCAGGATTTCAGGAACCCGATGGTCTGGAGTGCGAACTGGCGATCCAGCTCAGGTGTCGCGAACGCGAAAGGAACGCTCCATGAGATCCCCAACGCGACGGTCGCGAGAAGCTTAATTATTGAAGCGACCCGGGGAAATTTGTTCTTCATAAAGGGCGACGAGCATCTTGAGCTCTGCGATCTCTTCCTGAGCCTGTTGAAGATCCGATTCGAGTTTCATGAGCTTCTGGTGAAGCTCACGCACCTCGTCTTTTCCCCGGTTGGATTGCCGAAGTTGCGGCTCCCGCTGCGCACGGACCTCCTCGTCCTGGTCCAGCAAGAGATAGCGGCCCCCTTCGACACGATAGCGAATCTTGTTCGCCTTGATGTAGCGACGAAGCGTGGAGACACTGATATTTTTTCTTTACGGCATAATCCATGATCGGGAGCCACTCTCCCGAAGATGCGGACACGCCTGATACAGCTTTCAGGTCCGGCATGAAATCTATTGTATTTCCATGAGCTTTAAATTCAAGTACTCTGACGGATATGGCGCAAAACTCCGATGAAACTTCATCGCGTCCCGGCCATCGCAGGAAGCATCCGACCGATCGGATTCAGATCGGACCCAAGAAAAAAATCGCCTTTGTTTGCAGCGGCGGCGCTACAAAAGCTGGAGCCTTTCACTTAGGTGTTGCACTTGCCCTGCAAGAACAGGGGTTTAAGTTTTTCGGCGGACAGGTCCCTGTCAACGGATCGGCGCCCACGCCCGGCCCCATGGAGATCTCCACCTACGTCGGCTCGAGCGCGGGCTCAATGATCGCCTCCTACCTGGCGGCTGGATACTCGCTCGATAATATCTTCAACTCGTTCTTGAATCGGGCGCCAACGGATCCGGCCGACGCGATTCCGAAAATCCTGCCCAAAATGACCTATCAGAAGATGTTCCGCCTGAGGCCCGAGCTGGCCAAAGAACAGATCGGGCAGCTCCTGCTGGGCAAGAAGATTTTCACCAGTCTTATGCGCGGCAACCCGCTTGATGCACTGTTTCAGCTTAAATGGCTCAAAGCCACGGGGCTTTTTTCGACCGCTGGGATTGAACAATACATGCGAGAGGACGTACTGCCCTCGAATCGCTTCCAGGACTACGTAGCCGATCTTTTCATTGTTGCCACGCAGCTGAATCACTCTCGCAAAGTCGTTTTCGGCAAGTACAACTACCAGCCTCCTCCTCACGATCTCACCTGTCAGTACAACAACGACGTGAGCATCTCGCAGGCCTGCGCCGCGAGCACCTCACTTCCGTTCATCTTCGCGCCTTATGGGATCGAGACCCAGGAAGGAGAAATCGTTCACTACATCGACGGCGAGATCCGCGAAACTCTCTCCACCCACGTCGCCGTCGACTCAGGAGCGGACCTCGTGATCGCGAGTCATACGCACCAGCCCTATCATCTGAACAAAGAGATCGGGTCGCTGACCGAGCACGGCCTCCCTGCGATCTTGATCCAGTCGATCTATCTCCTGATCGAGCAGAAGATCAACAACCACACCCACAACAAGCGGATCCAACGAAGCGCCATCCAGGCGGTCCACCGCTATTGCAAGCAACAAGGCGTCTCGGAAGAGCATCGCAAGAGGATCTGCGAGATCCTCGAGGCCGAGCTCCACCATCGCATGGACGTCGACACGATCTACATCCACCCCAAGCCTGACGACTCCCAGATGTTCTTCGGGGAGCACTTCAGCTTGGCTCCTGAAAAGCTGGTCAAGACGGTGCGCAGCGGTTTCAAAGCCGCCATCGAGATTCTTCGTCGATACGACTTCTCGGATCGCCAGCAGGACACTCCGCCCGTCCTCTCGGGAAGCTCGCTAGGGACAGGTTCCTGAAGAGCGCAAGAGTGAAAATCATCACACGGTCAAGCGCGACACACGCATGAGCGAAGCCTGCCGATATGACAGGACTCTGAAGCGCGCTTGATCACGCGCTTTCGCGTTCCGATAAGTCACTCAATGGAAAGATCTCAAGGGAAAAGCCAAAGAAAGTTCCGTTCGATCCTGGTCGCGCCGGGATTCCAACTCCTGCTCATTGTGTCGAACTGCCTCACGGTCGGTTCGCTCGCCGCGTTCGTGAAGATGTATGCGCGAAAATCGGAGGTCGAATTCCTCCTCGCCGGCAAGATGGCGGGACTGAATCCCGAGCACCCCTACTTCAACTTCGCCAATCGCCACATCAGCGAATTCAACTTCTACCTCAACTCAGGGATCGTGATCGGCCTTCTCGCTTCCACTGTGATCACGCTTTTCGTTAGCCACAAGCTTGCGGGCCCCTTCGTCAGGCTCCGCTCCTATTTCGAAGGAATCTCCCAAACCGGAAAGGTCCAGCCGCTTCGGTTTCGGGACTGGGACCTGACCGGCAAGCTCGACGAGAAGATCAATCAAGCCATGAAGAGAGTGGTGCCTGGCTTGGAGACGAGGGATCAAGAACCAACCGAAACCCCCATGACGGATCGAGATAAGTTCGCGGCATAGACCCCGCACAACAGTCCATAT
>CAYNDM010000319.1:0-3733 GCA_964395265.1 uncultured Bacteriovoracaceae bacterium | reverse complement strand
GAATACATATGGGTGTAGATATTGTGCTCGAGGACGTGCACTTGCCCGCCCCAGATCAGCTCCAGGAGCTGGGCCCGGCTGAACGGCTCTCCTTCATGACTGGCCAAGTGGTATAGGAGCTTGAATTCGGTTGGCGTCAGGTTCAGGTCCTGCTCGCGCCCATTCTTCGAAAGAAACCCCCGCTGAAGCGGCAAGTTCAAGTGAAGCTCGCCTCGACGCAGGCTGCCTTGCTCTTGCCTCCTGGCCGCGAGCTTATTGAGCCTGGCCTCGACCCTCGCCCTGAGCTCGATCAGCTCGAAGGGCTTCACGATGTAGTCATCCGCGCCGAGGGAAAACGCCGTCACTTTGTCTATGACGTCCGACTTTCCCGTCAGGAAGATCACGGGAACCTGCCGCGTGCTCTCGGAGGCCTGCAGGGCTCGGCAGAACTCGAACCCATCCCCGTCGGGGAGAAGAACGTCGAGAAGAACCAGATCGGCCGGCCGACTCTCCAGCGAAGCGGTGGCTTGCGCGAGATCCGGCACGCAATCCAACTCACAGAAACTGCCAGCGAGCGCTCTTTTGACCATAGCTTGATATTCGAGAGAGTCCTCGACCAGAAGTACCCGTTGCATGATCCTCTCCGCGTCGGGCTATCCCCGGTCATCGTGTCCCGGGGCCCTGACGACTGTGTCCAGCCTCATATTCTAGACAGAAGATCGCCGAGTTCCACCAAAATGAAGCTCGCCCGTTTTTCATTGGGGGCAACCGGCCTTCCGCTAAAAATTTTCCATTAAGAATATTGAGCCGGAACCCTGAGGTAAAGCATGTAGGCATGAGAGCGGCGTTCATCAACCCGGTACCAACACCGATTTTCGCTGGACTCGGTCATCACGGCCGTCGGAATAGCCCAGCAGACCTGGGTTATGGTCGTCGCCATGATCGCCGCTGTCGAAATGATCCATATGCGGTATCGGAAGGTGACGGACCCGCTCCACTTGGAGAATCTTCCTGAACTGGCTGGAAAGCCACCTGAGGGGCTCTAAGAGCTCGAAGCATCAGGAAAAACCGGAACGGAAGCAACCCTCTGGCTCCGGTACGCGGGCCACTAAAAGCTTGCGTTTCTATAGCGCATCCACGACCGATGTATGTTATGCTCTCTGCCCACTATGGGCGGAGTCAATCCTTACATCAAGGCAACCGAGGCCGGCCTGCCGACGCGCAAGTACTCGATCGAGTTCAAGGGAGTCGGTAGGACGATCGAGATCGATCCTGACCATATCCCCACCTCGGGGACCGGCCTGCCGGGAAGCATCTTGGATATCGCCTTGGCCGAAGGGATCGAGATCGATCACGCCTGCGGTGGAGTCGCCGCCTGCTCTACCTGCCACGTCGTAGTGAAACAGGGGTTGGAATCCTGCAACGAACCCGAGGAAGCGGAAGAGGACATGCTGGAGAAAGCCCCCGGGTTGACTCCCCAGTCCCGCCTGGCCTGCCAGTGCGTTCCGGACGGATCGAAGAACCTGGTCGTGGAGATTCCGAGCTGGAACAGAAACCGTGTCCGCGAGGGCGGGTAACCATCATCCCGAGCGCATTGAGAATTCATGCTTTATTATAGCCGCATCAAACGAGAATTCTCGCAAGCCGTCTGGAGACGCGGGCTCCTTTTCTGCCGGGACGAACGGGTCAAGAACGTGCGCTTGGACGGAGAGCGAGTCCTTGGGCGGATCCACGGGATCCAGCGCGACCAATACGAGACGGAGATCCTGACCCGCAAGGGCGTGATCACTCAGGCCGCCTGTGGCTGCGGCGAGCTTCCTCCATCGGGAAAATATTGCGAGCACGTGGCGGCTCTTTGCGCCTGGGTGATCGAACGGGGCAGCCTCCTTCGCTCAGGACTGCTCGAAAGCGATGACCGCTCGGAAGAGACGGACGAAGAGGATGGGGGCGATCAAGAAGAGGAGCAAGCCGTTCCGGCCCAGCCTGTCACCTATGTCCGCGGCCTTTTTCAAGGCGAGGTTTTCACCGGCCTATCGCTCGAAGCCGCCGTTCGATACGTGGATCCCGCTTTGGGCAGCACCCAACTGAAGCCCCTGAATCGACTGATCCCTCAACTCTCTCCTGATCAGTACCGCACTACGGACGGGCTATTCCTTGAGCTCAGGAGCCAGGAGATTCCCGAGCTCGGCGCCGTTCAAGCTCATCCGGCGCTCCATCAGGGGCAGGCGGCTTTGGACCTCCTCGCTCGCCTCCTGCGTTCCACCCATCGCGAGCGCCTGGTGTTCCACGAGAACGTGGATGTCGAAGTGGATCCCGACCCGTTGCGCTTGGTCTCGATGAAAATCGGGCAAAAATCCGGAAAATCCCGGAAGGTTTCATACGAATTCCGCAACGAGCTGATTCGCTTGGCCTCGAGCGAGCTCGACGAGCAAGCCAAACTGGGGCGCCTCAGCCACCACCATGTCTGGAAGGCCAGGAAGATCTACTCGTTCGCGACTCCCCTGAGCACTCTGGCTCGGTACGCGAACCGGACAGGGACGCCCGTCAAGGAGGATCCCGGCTCGCCAGCGTCTCTTGACGGCTTCAGCTATCTTTACGACGACCCCGAGAACCCGCTTCATCCGATCGCGGTTTACCGCCTTCAGCTGGAGCTTGGCGTCGACAAATTCAACGTGGACCCCGAATGGAAAGAGTTTCACGAGTGGAAAGAGCTCTTCGAGCGAAAGAAGCACCCTCCCCTTCCCAAAGTCTCCTATGGCTTCGACCTGCGCGCCTACCAAGAGAACGGGCTGTCCTGGCTCTGGAGCCTTTATCACCGGGGACTGAGCGCTTTCCTCGCTGACGATATGGGTCTCGGCAAAACCCATCAAGTCATGGCCTTGCTCACCAGCCTTTACACCCGCCGGAAAGACCGGCCCTCACATCCGTCCCTGGTCGTGGCACCCACTTCGGTCATTGCCGCGTGGGCGCAGAAGCTCGAGAAGTACGATACGGGCCTGAAGTGGACCATCTTCCACGGCAAGAACCGGACTCTTCCCGATCAAGGCATGCACCTGGTGCTGACCACCTACGGGATTCTCCAGCGCGAGCCGATTTTGCGGAGCCGCGAATGGCATACCGTGATCCTGGACGAGGCCCAGGCGATCAAGAATGCGAGCACTTTGAGCTCGCGCGCGTCCCGCGTTCTGAAGAGCAGGTTTCGGATCGTGATGACCGGAACCCCGGTCGAGAATCAATCAGCCGACCTCTGGTCCACGATGGAGTTCCTGCTTCCCGGCTACCTGGGCTCGCTTCCCCGGTTCAAGCGCCTCTACGGCTCAGGGCGCGAACCCATCTCGTCGGAACAGGCCGTGGCGCTCAAGAGACTGATTTCCCCCTTCCTCCTCCGGCGCACCAAAAAGCAGGTCTTGACCGAGCTTCCGGAGAAAACCGAGCAAGTGCTGAGCTGTGAGATGACGCCAGTCCAACGCAAAGCCTATCGCGCCTGCCTGAGTAGCGCCGAAGCGGCTCGCGCGCGAGAGAACCTTCGCGGCGCCGGAAAGGTGGACTACGCCAATATCCTAGCTATCCTGACGCGGCTGAAGCAGATCTGCGATCATCCTCGGCTCGAGGACATCACTTCGGGCCGGATCAAGAACCTGGCCGCGATCGACCCCACCGAAAGCTGCAAATGGGAAGCCTTCGAGGAGCTCCTCAGGGAAGCGATGGGCTCAGAGCTCAAGACCGTGGTCTTCACCCAGTACCTGGGCATGAT
>CAYNDM010000318.1:0-3756 GCA_964395265.1 uncultured Bacteriovoracaceae bacterium | reverse complement strand
GCAGGCGTGGTCATCTGCCCGATCCCTCTCCCACCCCGGTTCGAAAGAAAGAAACCGAAAGAGGATTCGTTGTTGAGTTTCGCGAAAATCACGTTGGGATCGATCCGTGAACCCTGACTGGAAAGGCACTCCAGCGTGCGGTTCACGCTCCAGCTGATGTAATCGACCATCTCCTCTGTGATGCAAGGAGCCTGCTTCAGCTGCTTTGGATCAGAGGTGGCGCTATCGCAGCTCAAGGCGCTCGCGACTCCAGGCGTTTGACTCTCCAGCCGGTTGCGAATCGCGCTAAGGATGCACTCGCGTTTGACCCGCACGGGCGGCCCGTCCTCACGGGCAGGCTCGCGAAGCACGTTCGCGGCATCGACAGAATCGACGACCGAGGAAATAACGCCCACATCGACGATCCGAGGATTGATATAAACCCGAGTCGAATCGGCCGCCGCGTAGGACCGGGGAAGCCTGAGGATCTGCAGCTGATCGTCGAGCTCGCACGAATTGCCGGCAGCTTCGTCCAAGGAACGAGCCAAAGCCTGCGGCCTCGGAGACGAACGAGATCGCTTGGGATAGACGCTGAGCCATCTCTGTCCCTCCGGCTGGGTCACAATCCGCTTCAGCTGCTCTTGAAGCGTCATATCTCCCGACTTTCCACGAGGCGACACGCAGGCGTTCGGCTCGGTCGCCGAAACCGGAGCCGTGTTTCCAAAGACCAATAAAAAAAACAGAGCTGAGAGCCCAAGCAGTCCAATAGGTGTCACGTGAGTCTCTATATTAACGAAGCCAGCCGAAATTGCGAACCGTGTCATTATGTGTCATGCTTCAATTTTTCGCTGCTCCACAATCGTGCCCGTGCTGCATCGATGGTTTTTTGACTGCCTTTCAGCGATTTTCCCATCGCTCTCCGGATACGCGCCCGCTTCTGTTTCTGCCAAAACTTGACCGTGGCAGTTGACCGCGCGTCCAGGAGTGCTAACAATAGGGGCACGATGGCAAAAAACCGGCTGGTGATCGTCGAGTCACCCACCAAAGCGAAGACAATCCGAAAATTCCTGCCGAAAGACTACGTCGTCGAAGCCAGCATGGGTCACGTTCGGGACCTGCCTCAATCGGCCGCCGATATCCCTGCGAAGCTGAAGGATCAGGAATGGACGCGCATCGGCGTGAACGTGGAGAACGCTTTCGAGCCGCTTTACATCGTCCCCAAGAACCCGGCCAAAGTCATCTCGGACCTGAAGAAGAAGATCAAAGACGCTTCCGAAGTCTACCTGGCGACTGACGAGGACCGCGAAGGAGAAAGCATCTCTTGGCACCTCGTGGAGCTGCTTCAGCCCAAGGTGCCGGTCAAACGCATGGTGTTTCACGAGATCACCAAGCCGGCGATCCAAAAAGCGCTGACCCACACTCGTGATATCGACCTGAGGCTGGTCCGCGCCCAGGAGACTCGGCGCATTCTGGACCGCTTGGTCGGCTACACGCTCTCTCCGCTGATCTGGAAAAAAATCGCCTACGGGCTTTCGGCGGGCCGCGTGCAATCCGTGGCGTTGCGGCTGATCGTGGACCGCGAGCGCGAGCGCATCCTCTTTCAGAAGGCAAGCTACTGGGACCTGGAAGCCAAGCTGGCGAAAGGCAATCAGGCGTTTCAATCCAAGATCTTGAGCGTCTCCGGAAAGCGGGTCGCCACCGGCAAGGACTTCGACGAAGCCACCGGCAAGATCGCCGCAGGCAAGGACGTAGTCATCCTGGGCGAGAAAGAAGCCAGCGCGCTGCGCGAACGGCTCATGAAGTCCGCCTGGACGGTGAAATCGACCGAGGAAAAGAACACCACCGCCCGCCCGGCTCCCCCTTTCATCACTTCGACGCTTCAGCAGGAATGCAACCGCAAGCTCGGCCTTTCGGCCAAAGACACCATGCGAGTCGCGCAGAGCCTGTACGAAGAAGGTCTGATCACTTATATGCGTACCGACTCCCCGGCGCTTTCGCAGGAGGCGATCAGCGCCGCCCGCAAGGAAATCGAGTCGCTCTACGGCAAGGAGTACTTGCCGGAGCAGCCTCGCATCTATACGGCTAAGTCCAAAGCCGCCCAAGAAGCGCACGAAGCCATTCGCCCGGCAGGCACGGAGTTCGTGCACCCGAAGGACACGGGACTCTCGGGCCGCGAGCTCGCCGTATACGAATTGATCTGGAAACGCACGATGGCCAGCCAGATGGCTGACGCGCGCAAGCTTTCAGTCAGCGTGAGGATCGAGGCAGACGACACCGTCTTCAGCGCAAGCGGCAGCCGCATCCTCTTTCCGGGATTCTTGCGCGCCTATGTCGAGGGCTCAGACGATCCCGAAGCGGAACTCGAGGATCGCGAGGTCATTCTCCCTGACCTCAGGCAGGGCGACTCGCTCCAAGTCAAGGAGCTCGAGGCGCTCCCGCATGAGACCAAGCCTCCGGCTCGTTTCACCGAAGCCTCCTTGGTGCAGGCTCTCGAAAAAGCCGCCATCGGCCGTCCCTCCACCTATGCTTCGATCATCGGGACGATCGTGGATCGGGGTTACGTACGCAAGCTTTCCAACGCCCTGGTTCCGACGTTCACCGGGATCGCGGTGATCCAGCTCCTGGAGCGCCATTTCGAGGAACTCGTGGATCTGGGATTCACCTCGACGATGGAGAATTCGCTCGACGAGATCGCCGCGGGAAGCCTCGAGTGGCTCCCCTATCTCAAGGGATTCTATCTGGGCAAAGACGGGCTATTGAGGAAGGTCGAAGCCCAGGAAAAGAAGATCAAGCCCGAAGCTTCGCGCACCATCGAGCTGAATCAGCTGCAGAAGCAGGGGATCCAGATCAAGATCGGTCGCTACGGCGCTTACCTGGTGAAAGAAGGGAGCGGAAAGAAGGCGGACGCGATCCACTGCTCGGTTCCCGAGGACGTCGCGCCGGCCGATCTGAACCTCGAAACGGCGGTCTCTCTGCTCGAAGCATCGGAGAAGGGACCAGAACCGATCGGGAAGTTCCCAGGCACCGGTCAGAACATCTATTGCCTGATCGGGCGCTACGGCCCGTATGTCCAGCTTGGAGAAGCGACCGAGGAGAACCCCAAGCCCAAGCGCGCTTCGATCCCGAAGGGGTTCGACGTCAAATCGTTCCCTCTCGCGGAGGCGATCAAGCTCTTGAGCCTGCCGCGCGAGCTCGGAACCCATCCTGAGACGGGCAAGCCGGTCGTTGCCAATCAGGGGCGCTTCGGGCCCTACATCATGCACGACGGTGATTTCCGCTCGCTCAAGAAAGATGACAACCTTTTCACCGTGACCCTGGCCCGCGCTCTTGAGCTGCTGGCGGAAGAGAAAAAAGGCCGCGCCGGATCGAAGCTCGTCAAGGAGCTGGGCAAGCACCCGGACGATCAGAACCCGGTGGCGATCTATACCAGTCGCTTCGGGCCGTACGTAAAACACGGCTCGGTGATGGCCTCGCTGCCCAAGGGGACGGATCCGGAGGCGGTCACTCTCGAGCAGGCGATGGAGTACATCGAGGCCAAGCGCGCGGGCAAGAAAGGCCCGAAGAAAGCCGCAGCAGCCAAGAGCGCGGAGACCGAAAGCGCAAAGACGGCGAAGTCCGCGTCGCCCAAAAAAGCGGCGGCCAAGGTTCCCGCAAAAGCCAAACCGGCTTGATGACGGCTCGGGCTCCATACCGACCCCCAGGTGCCGGAGTTTTGATCATGAATGCGGATGCGCTCTTGCCCTGGCGGAGGTGTCGCACCCGCACCCGCACCCGCAC
>CAYNDM010000317.1:643-3760 GCA_964395265.1 uncultured Bacteriovoracaceae bacterium | reverse complement strand
GAGTTGAGGTAAATTCAATGAGCAACGCCGCCTCCGTGAACCGCTCCTCCCATCGCGCATTCGTCATCACGACTTCGATCGATGGCAATGCCCGCAGCCAGGTTTGGAATTCGAACGCACCCTTGACCTTGGGTCATCCATTTCGCTGGATCGTCGAGCGGATCAAGGCGTGCGTATCCGAAACATCGCCACAAGGGTGGGCGAGATCCAGCATCATGCCGTGCGCGAGGTGAGCGAGCAGATGATCCGCGACGGCGCCATCGTCGAGCTTCCCCAGGAAGATGGCTCCGACCCAAGCAAGTTCACCGTCAAGATCAGGCCTGTCTCGGATCTCAAGCCCGCTTTCGAGCAGGCCGTGGATCAGGGAGGAGAGCTCCAGGTCTACTCCTGCATCGGCAACTGGGTCCTGGGCTCGACATCCCTGGGTGAGAGCTTCACGGCGCGCACCCGCAGCGAAAACTTCTTCAGGATCCAGAAAGCCGGGGGCCGCTACCAGATCCGCTTCCTGATCGACGGCACTCACGTGATCTCAGAGGACCACCAGGTTGCCTCGAGCGGGCAGTCGATCGAGCTCTCGCGCGACGAACTGCTCGCCACGACTTTCCGCAACGGATCCCTCTCTTGGAGATTCAGCGCCTTCAATGCTCCCGCGCTTTCTGAGAGCACGACGGTACGATTGGACCCCGAGTCCGTCTGGTTCAAGAAATCGCTCCGCTACGCCGCCATCGCCTTCGCCGCGTTCCTGGCCGCGACCCTGCTCTGGCCCAAGCCCGAGAAAAAAGAGGAAGAGCTGGTTCCGCCTCAGTTCGCCCAGATCGTGATGAAGAAACAGCCGTCGAAGGCCTCGGCGGCGCCTGCCGAGTCCGGACCCTCCGGCGGCAAGCAGGCCGTACGCAAGGCCCAGGACACGGCCGTCGTTCAGGCCTTTCGCGCGCAAGCCCTGCAGAACGCCGTATCGGGCCTCCTCAAGGGCGGCATGACCAGGCTCCTGGCGCAATCGGACCTGGTGTCCGGACATAGCGGCGAAGCCAAGAATCTCTTCAACCAGAAATCCAAGGCCCTGCAGGCCACCGCACCGAATACGGGTGCCGGGGCAGATCCCAACGTCAAAGTTGCCGCTCTCGGCGGCGAAGGCAACGGAGCCGGCGGAAAAGGCGTCGGCTATCGCAAAGGCGGAAACGCCAAGGTCGCCGGCCAAGGGCAATCGCTCATCGACATGGACACCTTCGGATCAACCGTGGACGAGGGCTTGACCAAGGATGAAGTCGGCGAAGTGATTCACAGGCACCTCAGCGAAGTCCGCTACTGCTACGAGTCCGCCATGCTTCGCACACCCGACATCGAGGGCAAGCTGATGGTGGCGTTCACAATCGGAGGGAATGGCAGCGTGAAAACCGCTTCGGCTAAATCCTCCACGCTTCCGGATCCGCGACTGGATGACTGCATCATCCGCAGGCTCATGTCCTGGAAATTCCCAAACCCCAGGGGTGGAGTCGATGTCTCGGTCACCTATCCGTTCATCTTCAAGACACTCGGGAGATAATGCCGTATGAAACCTAAATACCTGCTTCGCATCTCGATCGTCACGGCGCTTGTCGCCGCCTCCGTCCCGGCTTTCGCTCAGAGCAAATCCAAAACGGCTCCCGCTCCCAAAGCTCCCGCTGCGGGCGACTCACCCTATTCGGACGCCGAACGCCTCAACGTGGACGGCATCAAGGAAAAGTACTGGGCACGCGGGAACGAGACCGAAATGGGCGTGGTCCAGAACCGCATGTACACCAAAGAGCGCAAGTTCGAGCTGGGGGTCTTCGCCGGCGTGGCCTCGAGCGATCCGTTCATCGACGTGAAGACCATGGCCTTCTCGCTGGGATTCCATCTCTCCGAGTACATCTCGCTGCATGCACACGCCTGGAAGCTTTTCAGCAAAAACTCGCAGGCATGGAACATGCTGGCGCAGCGCCAAGGCGTCTACAACACCAACCAACTGACGGACTACTATGGCATCGAAACCCGCGCCAACCTGATCTACGGTAAGCTCAGCCTCGTCGGAAAGGCGATCCTTCACTACGACCTGTACACGGGCGTAGGCCTGGGGCTCACCGGCAGCGAGTCCGGCAGCAACTTCACTCCTTCAATCGGCGTCGGCCAGCAATTCCATATCACTCAGCTCGCATCGGTGGGCTTCGATTACCGGATCATGCGATTCGCGGAAACCGAAATCGAAAAAGTCATCGACGCCAGCAAGGGCCAAAGCAAAGGCGATCGCGTTAAGTACAACCACGTGATCATGCTGGGCGTGAGCTTCCTGTGGGGATTCGGACAATGAGCACTCGATCGACGAAATTCGCACTCTTCTCAGTCGCGGCGGCGTTGACGGCTGCGCCCGCGCTTTCTCTGGCGGATCAAACCAAGCCCGCCGGCAAATCCACGCCAGCCGCCAAATCGGCACCAGCGGTCGAGCCTAAAGCCCCCAAACCCGAAAAGGACGTCGACTACAGTTACGGTGACTCGGCCTGCTCGTCAGGCGAGTCCTGGCGGTTCAGCCCCACCGTCTACAGCGAGTGGCGCGATCGGTTTCGTTCCACCCTTTCGGGCGGCATCCCGCCCGTCAAAGGCTTCGCGCAGGCGCTTGCCCTTCGCAAGCTGAACTACTCGGATGAGACCAAGATCCTTGCCGAGTACTGGATCTCCCGATCGCTTTACGCCGGGAATCTCGCTCACATCTCCTACAGCGGTTTCAGCCATATCGCGGGGCGCGACTTGACCGAAGAAAGCACCGGTGTCCAGTTCGCCGCGCTCGAGTGTATCACGCGCCTGCATCAACGCTATCCCACCTTCGAGCTGCCAGGCAAGGTGTCGGAACGGATCGACGCCTATCTGTCCGCCGCCAAATCAGCGAAGCAAAAGCGAGTGGTCTGGGAGTACGCTACCCATCTGGCCAAGAGCCAGTTCGCGAAGGGCCGCTCCACCGGGGAGATCAACGCCACGATCAAGCTGCTCAAAGGCAGCGGCGCCTACGAAACTTTCGCTCGACTGATGCTTGCCTCGCGAAAAGGAGATCACTCAGCCGCGATTCGCGAAGGCGAGCGGTTTCTCGCGAACAAGAGCCTTCCTGAC
>CAYNDM010000317.1:0-633 GCA_964395265.1 uncultured Bacteriovoracaceae bacterium | reverse complement strand
CTCCCTCGAACGCTACATGGATCAGGTCCACCTGATGACGGCCAGAGCCTACTACAGCACCGAGAGATTCGATCAGGCCGAGCTGCATCTCAAGCAGGTTCGCAAGGCTTCGAACGAATTGGCCAAGTCTCTCTCCGAGCTCGCCTGGGCCTATCTGCAGAGCGAGAAATACAGCGAGGCGATCGGTACCGCGGTCAACCTGCAGCAGGGAGGCCTGCGCCAGACCTTCGCTCCAGAGGCTCCCATGGTGATGGCCATGGCGCTGAACGAGATCTGTCAGTATCCCGAGTCCGTTCGTGCGGTGTCCACCTTCCGCAAGTTCTATGAGTCCTCGTACCGTTGGCTGGCCCAGTGGGGAAAGGAAAAGCCCGCGCTTTATCCTCTCGCCGTCGACTACGTGAAGAAGGCGCAGGCCAGGAAGAAAACCAAGGAAAAGAGCCTGGTTCCCGATAAGGTGGCCAGCGAGTGGGTCCGCTCGCCCATCTTCATCTCGCATCAAGATGAGATCAACCTGATCTTTGACGAGCGCGATGCGACCGAAAGGCTCGCCCGCTCCGGCTCCACCGAGCAGAAAAGGTCAGCGCAGGAGATCAAGGCGCTGGTCGCCGAGCTGAAGCCGAAGATCCGGGCCGA
>CAYNDM010000316.1:954-3792 GCA_964395265.1 uncultured Bacteriovoracaceae bacterium | reverse complement strand
GGCATAGCCCACGCGATGAGCGCCCAGGGCGATCAGCTTCGCGGCGTCCAAGCCGGAGCGCACTCCTCCCGAAGCCCAGATCTCCGTGCCTCGCTCAAGCGCGCCTTTGGCCGCCAAGACGGATTCCACGGTCGAGACCCCCCAGTTCGCGAAAGTCTCGCTGATCATGGACAAAACCTCATGGCCCGGCATCTCGGCTGCGCGAGCGCCTTCGATCCTTCCCCAATGCGTTCCCCCCAGGCCGCCGACATCCACGGCAGCCAAACCGATCCCGGCCACTCGGCGCAAGGTCGATTGGGAAAATCCGCAACCGGTCTCTTTCAGGACAACGGGAACTCTCAGCTTCGCGCAAACTTCCTCCAGCTTGCGAAGCGCGCCTTTGAAGCGCGGAGTGCCTTCGGGCTGAAGGCATTCCTGGAGGGCATTGAGATGAATGGCCAGCGCCTGAGCCTCGAGGCTGTCGATCACCCGCTCCAGAGCGATCAAGGGGGCGCCCAATACTTGCGAAATGCCCAGGTTGGCGAAAAGCACGAGTTTGGGGGCGGAAGCACGGATCTTCTGCCATTCATCCACCGGCCGAGCTTCGCTCAATTCAAGTTGCCGGCGCTGCGATCCCACTCCCATCGCCCAGCCCCGCCGTTCGCATGCTCTCGCCAAGAGCTCGTTGAGGTGGACGGCGTCGGCATGGCCGGCAGTCATTCCAGCGACGTAAAAGGGCGTGGCCAGCTTGCGGCCCAGGCACTCGCTTTCGAGAACCACATCCGCCAAATCCAGCTCGGGAAGCGCCTCATGAGCCAGCCGTACGCGATCCAAGCCGCTCCGACCGAACGCCTGATGTGCGGGGTTGAGCGCATGACGGATATGGTCGCGTTTCCTCCCCTCGAACTGCTGGATTTCCATGGGCCGACCCTACAATATTTTTTCCCAGGATGCCATCAAACTGCGTTAACGTGAAGGGATCATGAGGGTTCTCTTCAGCAAGTACCGACCGCTGCTCATGGCGGCCGTGATGGCGACCACCATCGCGGTCATCGTAGCCCTCATTCCTTCATCAATCGAAAAAGTGGATCCATCCTCCCGAATTCAACCCGAAATCCTGCTCGAAGAAACCTTGGAACAGACCGAGCCGATCCTGGCGACCGAGGTTCCCACTGACCGCATTCCCGATTACTCGATCGACGGCTTTGATTACGTTTCAAGCCAAGGATCCGTGAAACAGTGGAAGCTTCTGGCCAGGAAAGCCTTTCTCTATAATCGCGAGCGCCTGGTTCACTCCCGGCGGGTGACCGCCCATCTTTTCGATACCGACGGGAAGATCACCGTGGTGACCGGCCTCGAAGCCAAATACTACATGAACCAGAAGGACCTGGAGGTCTTCGGCGACGTGGTTACCCGCTTTCCCGACGGGTTCGAGGTTCGAAGCGCCTACCTCCGGTACAAGCCGGCCATACGGAAAATCGAGATTCCGCTCAAGTACCGCGTTCGCGGGCAAAGCGGCGCCGAAGATACCCAGACGCTCGGCTTCGAAAGCGACGGCATGGACTTCTCGATGGAGGAAGGGCTGATTCTACTCCCAAAAGACGCGATCGTGCGAATGGGCTCGCAAGGGCGAAGCGAGACCGACATGACCGAGATCCTCTCCGATCGATGCGTGATCAATCGTCGGACCCACATCGCCCATTTCACGATGGATCCCGGAAGGCCTTTGAAGTCGCGCTTCGTGCGGATCCACCAGCCCACGCTCTCGGCCAAGTCCCGGCGCGCCGACCTCCGCTACGGAAACGACGCGGCTTCGATGGTTCAATACATGACGGCCTACGAGGACGTGCTGATCCATGAAAAACCGAAAGAGCCGGGAGCCTTTCCTCGATACGGCACGGGTGGCCGCGCGGACTTCGATCAGCAGAAAAATCTGATCATTCTCAGAGAATTTCCCCAAGTTTACCAAGATGAGGATACGATCACGGGCGACGTCATCATCGTCCATCGCGAAACCGATATTGTCGAAGTGGAGCACAGCAATGCGTACAGCTCAGGAAAACGGGACTGATTCGCCAACCTCCCAGGCCGCCAAAGGTGCGCGCCTCCTCAGGGCCGAGGAGCTTCAGAAAAACTATAAGGGCAGGCAGGTCGTCAAAGGAGTCAGCTTCGAGATCAAAGCCGGTCAGGTGGTGGGACTTCTGGGGCCCAACGGCGCGGGAAAGACCACTTCGTTCTACATGGTGATCGGCCTAGTCAAAGCGGATAGCGGGCGAATTACCTGCGAGGGAGAGGACATCTCGCAATGGCCGATGCATCGAAGGGCTCGCAAGGGAATCGCCTATCTCCCCCAGGAGGCATCAGTTTTCAGACGGATGACCGTCGAAGAGAATATCCTTTGCGTGCTTGAGACGCTCGCTTTGAGCGAGGCCGAACGGCGCGAGCAGCTTCACCGATTATTGGATGAGTTCAACTTGAATGGGATCGCGCACCAAAAGGCGTTTACCTTGTCTGGCGGCGAGCGGCGACGCGTCGAAGTGGCTCGCGCTCGGGCTTTAAATCCGGTATTCCTTTTGCTAGATGAACCCTTTGCAGGCATTGATCCCATCGCAGTGGGGGACATTCAAAGAATGATCCAAGTCCTCAAAAAAAGGGGTATCGGAGTTCTCATTACGGATCATAACGTACGAGAAACATTAGAGATTTGCGATTTGGGTTATTTACTAAGTGATGGTAAAATAGTAGAAAGAGGTACCCCGGCAGAGATAGCCGAGAGCAAGACCGCTCGGGAATTGTACCTGGGCGAGAACTTCCAGCTCTAAATCGGAATGATTTAATAGGTTTCGTAGAGCAGAACAC
>CAYNDM010000316.1:0-944 GCA_964395265.1 uncultured Bacteriovoracaceae bacterium | reverse complement strand
TGGTACTTGCCGACTTCGTAAACCAGGAATTGATGGAAAATCCCATCCTGGAAGAGCTCACGGAGACGCCCGAAGGCGAGCACCAACAATCGCCCGAATCCCTGGCCGAAGGCGCACCGGATCCCGAAGCCGAACAACGCCGCGACGAAGATGCGTTCATGAAAGAAGCTCCCAAAGAGGAGCAGCTGGTCGCCGGCAAGGACGACTTCAACTGGGAGTCGTACGTCGAGGAGTTCAACTCGAGCTCCAGCTCAGCGCCGTCCATGCGCGAGGTGAACGACGAGCTTCCCAGCTTCGAGAACGTCCTGACCAAGACCACTTCACTCGAAGACCACCTGATGTGGCAGCTCTCCATGGCCGCGCTCACGGACGAGGAAGTCCAGTTCGGCAAACTGGTCATCGGCAATCTGAGCGACGAAGGCTACCTGAACGCCTCCTTCGAGGATCTAGCTCGCGAAGCGGGGATTCACGAGGAGGATGCCGAAGAGGTCCTCAAGATCATCCAGAACTTCGATCCGATCGGCGTGGCTTCGCGCGACCTGAAGGAGTGCCTCCTGATCCAGGCTCGCTTGATGAATCCTCGCCAACCTCTCGTCGAGCAGATCATCGAGAATCACCTGAGCGACCTCGAAAGGAAAAACTACCAGAGCGTCGCCAAAACCCTGGGCGTGCCTCTCGACAAAGTGATCGAGTCCACCAAGCTCATTCTGGAATTCGAGCCGAAGCCGGGGCGCTCCTTTCAGAGCGGCGACACGCAGTACATCACTCCAGATATCTACGTCTACAAGGTGGCGGACGAATTCGTGATCGTTCTGAACGAGGACGGGATGCCCAAACTGCGCATCTCGCCCTACTACAAGAACATCTTGGCTTCGAGCCAGAAAGACGGAAACAAGAGCACGAAGGAATACGTTCAGGAAAAGCTTCGCTCCGCCGTGTGGCTC
>CAYNDM010000315.1:0-3793 GCA_964395265.1 uncultured Bacteriovoracaceae bacterium | reverse complement strand
CACTTATCAAGCCCTTCTTCGCCATATCCTCGAAAACGGGGTCGAGAAGCGGGATCGGACCGGAGTCGGAACCAAAAGCGTCTTCGGCTACCAGATGAGATTCGATCTGAGCGAGGGATTCCCGCTTCTCACCACCAAGAAAGTCCATTTGAAGTCGATCATTCATGAGCTGCTTTGGTTCTTGAGCGGCGAAACCAATATCCGCTACTTGAAAGAAAACGGCGTGTCGATCTGGGACGAGTGGGCCGACGCAAACGGGAACCTGGGCCCCGTTTACGGCGCCCAGTGGCGCTCCTGGCGCGGAGCGGACGGAAAGACGATCGACCAGATTTCCCAGGTCATCGACCTGATCAAGAAGGACCCCGACTCACGCAGGCTGGTCGTGAGCGCATGGAACGTGGGGGAGCTCGACAAGATGGCGCTGCCTCCGTGCCACGCGTTCTTTCAATTCTATGTCGCCGGCGGCAAGCTTTCCTGTCAGCTCTATCAGCGCAGCGCCGATGTCTTTTTAGGAGTTCCGTTCAACATCGCGAGCTACGCGCTTCTGACCATGATGATGGCTCAGGTCAGCGATTTGCGCCCTGGCGAGTTCGTTCACACGCTCGGAGACGCGCATCTCTACCTGAATCACCTTGAGCAAGCTCAGATCCAGCTGGCTCGAGAACCGAAAGCGAGGCCAAAGATGAGGATCAATCCGGCCGTGCGTTCGATCTTTGATTTCAAATACGAGGATTTCACACTCGATTGCTACGACCCGCATCCGGCGATCAAGGCGCCCATCGCCGTATGAAGGCCAGAATCTCGCTGGTTGCGGCAATGGCTCGGAACCGGGTGATCGGTCGGGACAATCGCTTGCCGTGGAGCTTGTCCGAAGATCTCAAGCGCTTCAAGGAGCTGACTTCGGGACATCCCCTGATCCTTGGGCGAAAGACCTATGAATCCATCGGTCGCCTTTTGCCCAATCGCACCACGATCATCGTAACTCGGCAGCCTGACTTTCAGGTTCCGGGAGCGCTGATGGCCTCTTCGCTGGAGGATGCAATTGCTCGGGCCTCGGAATTGGATGAAGAAATCTTCATAGCCGGGGGTGGGGAGATCTATGCCCAGGCCTGGCCCCGGGCGGATCGGATCCACCTTACTGTAATCGATCAAGATATTCCGGGTGACGCGTACTTTCCTGAGCTAGATTGGGATCAGTTTCGCGAGGTTAGCCGCGAGGATCATTCGGCTCCGCTCCCATTCAGCTTCAGGGTTTACGAGCGTCGGACCCCCGAACATCAGAAATAGGCGACGATCGTCCAGAAATTGCCCAAAATCAGAAAAGCACGGAGTCGAAGCTAGGCGCAAGGCGTTATAGCTTGGTCGCGTTAAATGCCATTTGCGTTCGCCGACGTCCGTGTTTCGTCGCGTCGAGCGTATTGCCTGGTGGATTAGGCTAACTAGCCGTAGCGAGCAGCTTCAATGCCGCTTTGACGAACTTCTTACGGTTTGCCAGAGAAGCGGTTTGATACCTTTCAATCACTTCTCGCAATTGGGCGTCGCGAGCCGTGGTGGCGAGCGCGGAAGCCGATACGGTCATGCCCCGGAGGACAGTGGGGCTGGCCACGCTGACTTTTTTGGACTTCTTGGACTTGCGGACGGTCGCGCCGGCCCTCGATCCCGACTGGGCGTTTGAAACGAAGCTTTTGAAATCGGAGCGAATCGCGAGGTTCGCGGCCTGCAGCTCCTCGACTGGGATGCCGAGGAAGTTCGCCAGAAGGTCGACCTTCTCCCAGGGAAGGGGGGCGCGGCCATGCTCGATGTTCGAGATGAACTGAACGGAACAGTTGCAGGCCTTGGCGACGTCTAAAAGGCCGAGGCGCTTGTCAAGGCGGTGTTTGCGAATCAAATCTCCGAGCGGTCCAAATGAGCGAGTGTCGCGAGAGCGACCTTTGGGGCGTCCACGTTTCATAGTGGTCATCCATGTAGCTCCAAAAGGCGGGTTTGCCAAGAGGGTTTTGGTGAAGGTGTTGGAGGAATTATTCTCGGCCTATTCAAAAAGGTGACGCTTGGGGTGGTGCCGCTTTGTCCTTGAAATCATTTTGGAAGCATTTCAAGTTCATGTCATTCTGAAAGCGTACCGTAACCTGATGGAGGAACCTATGACGAAAGCTATTGGATGGGCATCGTGTATGGCATTGGTGTTGGCTGTCTCGGGAACTTCGGGCTGGGCCGAGAGTGCTCCCCAGGCCACAGAGAAAGCTCAGTCTGGAGAGCAAGCGGCTTCTTGCGCGTATTGCGAGGGCAAGGGCAAGGCTTGTTCCGAAGGCGGCTGCAAGGAGTGCGCGAACTGCGCTGCCGGAAAAGAATGCAAAGACTGCAAGCACGGCAAGAAAGGCGAGGAGTGCGCGGCTTGCCATCACGCGAAGGGAAAGGAATGCAAGGACTGCAAGCACAAGCACGGCAAGAAGGGCGAGGAGTGCGCGGCTTGCCGCGATCATGGCAATAAGAAGACCGACGCCGCCAAGGATTCGGGCGGGGAGAAGACTTAGCTCTCATGGCCATCAAAGTTCGGCTCTGGGGAACTCGCGGATCCCTGCCTGCTCCATACTCACCCGGTCAGGTTGAGAATCGCATGCATGATCTTTTGAAGGAATTCGTGGCGTCCGGGCAAGGCAAGGGCTCGGACCCCGGGGCCTTCATGGCGACTTTGCCGCCGTCGCGACTCGGAGGGTACGGCGGAAACACTCCCTGCGTGGAGATCGAGACCGGCAAGATCCAGGTGATCGTGGACGCAGGCAGCGGGATCCGCAACCTGGGTTACGAGCTGATGCAGGGCGAGTGCGGCAAGGGACGCGGCGAAGCCCATATTTTCTTCACCCACTTTCACTGGGACCATCTGATCGGCCTGCCCTTTTTCACACCCATTTTCATTCCCGGCAACGTGATCCATGTCTACGCGGTCCAGCCCGAGCTCGAGAGCGTCTTTCACACGGTCTTTCGCAAGCCATTTTTTCCGGTTCCGTTCGAGTCCTTGGGAGCGCGAGTGGTCTTTCATCGCCTGGCTCCGAGGGCTCCTTTCAAGATCGGCGACCTGAGCTTGACCCCTTATGAGCTCGACCACCCGGATCCCTGCTGGGGCTATCGCATCGAGAGCGGCGGCAAGGCGATCGCCTACTGCGTGGATACCGAGTGCATTCGCCTGAGCCGCGAGGAACTGGGGCCCGACCTGGCATTGTACCAGAACGCGGACCTGATGATCTTCGACGCTCAGTACACTCTCAAGGAATCGCTCGAGAAGGTGCACTGGGGGCATTCAACCGCTCTTTGCGGGCTGGATATCGCCATGCGGGAGGGGATCAGGAAGGTTCTGTTCATGCACTGGGACCCTGCGGCCAGCGACGAGCAGATCGAGCTGGCCGAGACGCAGGCCAGGCTCTACTACCAAAATCAGCTGAGGACCTCTCAGCGGCGCGGACAGCCCGTGGGTCAGGTCGAGTGGACCTTCGCCCGGGAGGGGAGCTGTATCGAGGTGTAGTCCTGCTCGATGGCCTCGGCCTGCTGGGGAGCAGGCTTGGACTGGATCCGGTCGATTCTCTTGGCTTCAAGGAGCTGGAGCGGCGGCTGGCGCAGATCGCGGGTGATCCCCACGAAAGAAAGCGCTTTCAGGATGTAGTAGCTCACGTCGATTTCCCACCAGAAGAAACCTTGCCGAGCGCTGCTCATATAGGTGTGGTGGTTGTTGTGCCAGCCCTCGCCCAGCGTGATCAGCGCCAGCCAGAAGTTGTTTCGGCTGTCGTCGGACGTCGCGTAG
>CAYNDM010000314.1:1195-3797 GCA_964395265.1 uncultured Bacteriovoracaceae bacterium | reverse complement strand
CAAAATATAAGCGAGGGGATCGACGGGAGTGCCGTGTACCCGCACCTCGTAATGCAGATGGGGTCCGGTGGAGCGCCCGCTATTCCCGAGCAGGGCGATCTGATCGCCTCGCCTGACTTTCTGGCCTTTGGTCACCAGGAGTTTTCTGGTGTGGCCGTACCAGGTCTCGAGCCCGTAACCGTGATCGAGAATCACGGTCTGCCCATAGCCAGGCTTGGTGGCGGAGAAGGCGACGACCGCGTCCGCAGGGGCTCGGATCGGAGTGCCTGGGTGATTGGCGATGTCGATCCCTTCATGCATTTTGTCCCTGCCGCCGTACGGGTGCTTGCGGATGCCGAAGCCAGAGGTGAAATATCCAGGCACGGGCTTTCGAGTAGGGAGGGCGGAGAGAAACGCTTTCTGATCCGCCAGCAGCTCGTAATGGTCCTGCAGGATCTGCTCGACCAAAAGGGCGTCGTGGTTGAGAAGCGAGAAGCGTCCGTCCATCTCCTCGTATTCCTTGCGCAGCAGGATATTCTCCGGGTCCTCTTCGTTGGCCAGGACGAGAGAGTCGCCCAGGATGGAGTTGCTCGAGATCAGGTCCGAGCGGGCGTCGCTATCGGCGGAGATCGGCGTTACCGACGCGGTCTGCGAGCTGGGGATATTCGTCGCTGCGTCCGGCAGAGGCTGGTTCAGGCTTTGAAGCAATCCGCCCCGATCCTCGATATTGGTGATGACCTTGAGCTTGGTGGCGAACGTCTTGACCCTCTCCAAGGTGCTTTCGATGGTGGTCATCTTGTTCTTGAAGATCTGCACTTGCTGGGCGAGGCGGCGGTTCTCGATCTTGAGCTGCTTGTTTTCGGTGATCTGACTCATGACGTACCAGTAGTTGAGGACCATGATGGTCCCCAGCGCGGCGGCGAAGAACAGGCCGACGAGCGAGCCACGGAGGATCCAGCGGGGGACTACGAACTTCCTGACTTGGGATGTTTTTTCAGGGATGATAAGGATGGTGAAATAACGATTCGCCATGACTTAGGTTTCCTTGCTGGGGCCGAGGACCTGAACCATGACGGCGGTGATGTTGTCGTCGCCTCCGCCGTCGTTCGCCGCTTTGACGAGGTCAAAGACCGTGTTCTTGATCGCGTCGGCGTCGTTGGATTCGAAAAGCTCTCTTTGTACCAGCTCAAGCATCTTGGCTTCGTCGATCATTCCCGAAAGGCCGTCCGAACAAAGTAGGAAGGTATCGCCGGGAAGGACGTTCATCTCGTAGATCTCGACGTTCACCTGGGATTCGAAGCCCACAGAGCGGGTGATCACGTTCTTCATGCGATCGGTTTTGAGCTGATCACGGGTGATGAGGCCGGCGCGCAGCTTTTCCTGCACGAGCGAGTGGTCGCGCGTCAGCTGCCAGATGGCGCCCGGCCGGATGAAGTAGCAGCGGCTGTCGCCCACGTGCCCGATCGTCAGGAACTCATGCGAGAAGAGCAGGGCCGTCGTGGTTGTGCCCATTCCGTGAAGCTGGCGGTCGTCCATCGCTTTCTTGAAGATGTCGTCGTTGGCTTTCTGGATGGCTTCGGTCAGGACCTTGCGCGGATCCCATTGAGGCTCTTTCTGGGACTCGCGGACGTGGTTAGCCACTCTTTCGACGGCCATGGCGCTGGCGATCTCGCCGCCTTGGTGTCCGCCCATCCCATCAGCGACGACGAACAACCCCAGGTCGGAGTATGCCCCGCCATTATCCTGGTTCTGCTGCCTTTTTCGCCCGATGTCGGTTTGGAATCCGACCCTGAAGTTCATGTGCCTCCGACGGATATCTCGCTCACGCGCGCGCTTGGCGCGCCGACGCTTCCAAAAAATCTGAGATCATTACTAATATCCGTCATTCTCCTGAAAAGTTCCAATACATTGCCCGCCACGGCGAAACCTTTTACGGGCCGTGCGAGCGATCCGCCCTCGATGAGGATCCCGGATGCGCCGAGGGAGAAGTCTCCTGTCACAGGATTGGCGGTGTGCACTCCCATCAGGTCGGTGATCAGGATGCCGCGATCGATCCCTTTGACGAGCTCATCGAAGCCCTTCTTGCCTTTCTTCATGTAGAGGTTCGTGGTCCCGATCGAAGGCGGCGACTTGATCCCGCGAACCGCGCTGGCCGTGGACTGCGTGCCGTTCTTCCTCGCGTAGTAGCTGTCGTAAAGCGCGCCTGAGATGAAGCCACCTTGCACGAGCTCGGTTTGTGTCGAGGGGACGCCTTCGCCATCGAAGGGCGAAGTAGCGAAGCCGCCGGGGAGTAGGCCGTCGTCGATCAGCGTGACTTGATCGGAGAACAGGCGCTCGCCTTGTTTGCCGGCGAGCATGCTGCGCCCTTTGTCGATCTCCTCCGCCGAGAAGCTGGAGGAGAGGAACTCGATCAGCTCGGCCACCACATTGTTGCGGAACACGGCCGGGCACCGCATGGTGGGAGCGGACCTCGCGCCAAGAAGCTCGGTGGCGCGCTGGGCGGCCATGCGGCCGACCCGGTTGACGTCCAGCGATCGCAGGTCGTTCGTGAAGTCGAATTCGCCGCCCATCTGCCCCTCGCCGTCCTGCTCGGCTTTGCAGGTGATCGAAGCGGTATAAAGAG
>CAYNDM010000314.1:0-1185 GCA_964395265.1 uncultured Bacteriovoracaceae bacterium | reverse complement strand
GTCGCCTGGTGCTGGATGTGCTCGCCATTGGAGTCGACCATATGGGTTTCGTGGAAGATCTCCCCGAGTCCCGACTTCCTGACTCCGGCGATGCGCTTGTCGGCTTTTCGGCAGGCGGCTTCAAGCTCGAGCGCGAGGCGGATCTTCTCCTCAGTCGGGGTCGCGAGGCCGTCAGCGTCGAGCGTGTCGACGGTCGGATAGACGGCCTCCCCGAAAGACACCAAGTCCACGTACTCGTCTTGCGGCATGAATTTGGCGATCTCGTACGCGGATTGCACAGCCCGCTCAATGGCATCCGTTTCGAGAGAGGTCGTGTAGCTGAAGCCCATCCTCTGGCCTTTGATGAGGCGGATGGAGAGCCCGACGTCCTCGGCGCGGGTAAGTGCCTCGACTTTTTGCTCTTTGCAATCGATCCGAGTTGAAGTGTTCCTTGAAAAATACAGCTCGAACTTGTCGGGATTCAGCTGCTCCAGCCGGCGGACGGCTTCGATCAGGGCGGGATGGCCTTTGAGGTGAGAGTGCATCGTCTTAAACCTTTCATGTCTTGGCAATGCCAGTAAAAGGAGGAGGCTGCCCTTCGTAGGCGCCCGGGCCTCCTTCGGATTCGGTAACTTTACATGAGGAAGGAAATAAAGGTAAAATAGTAATGGGTAAGAAGGGCCTGGGATGGCTCGCCAGATTGACGCAGAGGCCTGTTTTTTTAACCAAAGGAAGGTAAGACCTCGATGGCAAACAATAGTTCTACCATTGACTGGATGCGGTTGATGACCGATGCGCAGGCGGTCAAAGATTTCCGAAACTTCCATTGGGAGGGGGCTTTCACCGAATATCTCGACATGGTGAAGAGAAACCCAGGCATCGCGCGCAACGCGTTCCAACGCATGTATGACATGGTGCTCTCGTGGGGGACCGAGTCCTACATCGACTATAAAAAACCCGTTACCCATTACAGATTCTTCGATGATCCGATCGACGACGGAAAAGACGCGGTCTTCGGGATGGATATTCCGCTGATGAAGCTGGTGCACTTCTTTAAGTCGGCGGCTTCGAACTACGTAACCGAAAAGCGCGTCCTTCTGCTTCACTGGCCGGTCGGCTCGGCGAAGTCGACGATCGCGCGGCTTTTGAAAAAAGGGATCGAGCGTTATTCGCGGACGGACGAAGGCGCGCTCTACACTTTCAAGT
>CAYNDM010000313.1:0-3806 GCA_964395265.1 uncultured Bacteriovoracaceae bacterium | reverse complement strand
TGACCACATTGACCCGAACATTGCGGCTTCCCAGCTCTTTTGCCACGCTCTTGCTAAAGCCGATCAGTCCTGCCTTGGCCGCCGCGTAGGCGCTTTGGCCGGGGTTGCCCATCTCCCCGATGACCGAAGAAATCTGAACAATGCTGCCTTGCCGAGCGCGCATCATTTGTTTGGCGGCGGCGCGCGAGCAATAGATCGCTCCCTTGAGGTCGACCGCCAGGGTTTTCTCGAGATCTTCGTCTTTAAGCCTCATGAGGAGCGAGTCAATGGTGATCCCCGCGTTGTTGATCAGCGCGGAGAGAGGACCGTGAGCCTTGGCCAGGGTCTCGAATTTTTCATCGACTTGGGCCGAGTTCGAAACGTCGAACCCGCAGAGCTCGGCGCTGCCGCCTTGCGCTTGGATGCTTTCGAGGACCTCCCGCGCCCTGGCTTCGCTGGACGAATAGTTCAAGATCACGTGGTATCCATCCTGGGCCAGCTTGCGCGCGATGGCCGCTCCGATCCCGCGGGATGCGCCGGTCACCAGCGCCGTAGGCTTCTTTGATTCGCTCATGGCTTAAGCTCCTTTCAAAATGGCCTCGAGGCCCTTGAGTGTCGCGACGTCGGACACGCCCGTGAATGAAGGGGTGATGGCCCCCCCCTTGGCGATTCTCTTGACGAGTCCTTGCAGGACGTTTCCGGGGCCGAATTCGACGCCCCGGGTGTAACCGGCTTCGAAAAGATGAAGGACGGATTGCTTCCACTGGACCGGGTGATCGACTTGCTCCACCAGGAGCTCAAAGACGAGTCCTGGCTCGCTGGTCAGGCGCGCGGTGCGGTTGGGAACGTAAGGGCAAGCGAGGTTCTTGGGCCTCTCGGAGTCCTTGGCCTGCGAGAAGAGCTCCGCCATGCGATCGCGCGCGGGCTTCATGAGCCGGCAGTGGAACGGGGCGCTCACTTGAAGCGGGATCGCCTTTCCGCCTGCGAAGTCTCCGCCGGCTTTCAGGATCGCGATCGCCGTCTCGACGGCGTCTTTGGAGCCTGCGATCACGACTTGGCCGGGAGAATTGTAATTCGCGGGCTGGACCAGCGCCTCGACCGAGATCTCAGCCGAGAGGCCCTCGTTGCGCCGGCTTTTGGCCTCTTGGGTTGCCTGCTCGCACAGCTTTTCGACCACCGGATCCTCGAGTCCCATGATGGCCGCCATTGTTCCCTCACCAGCGGGAACCGCACGCTGCATCGCGTTTCCGCGTTCTTTGACCCAACGAACCGCGGTGGCCAAAGGCAGCGCGCCTGCGGCGACCAAGGCGGAGTACTCGCCCAGGGAATGACCGGCCACCGCTTTCGGCGTAAAGCCGAGTTCCTTCTGGGCGGCGCGGAAGGCGGCGATCGAAGCCGTCAGAAGGCACGGCTGCGTGTTTTCGGTCAAGGTGAGGTCGGATTCCGGGCCGTCGAAGCAAAGTTTGGCGAGATTCTGTTTCACGGCCTCGGAGGCTTCTTCGAAAAGCTCGCGCACCCAAGGGAATTCCTGGTGAAGCTCCTTGGCCATGCCGACATGCTGGGACCCTTGCCCGGGAAATAGAGCGATCATCTTTTCTGTCTCCTTTTACCAGCGCAGTAGAACGCTGCCGTAGGTGAGGCCAGCTCCGAAAACGTCAAGCAGGACGACTTGCCCGGATTTGATCCGGCCATCCCGAACTGCCTCGTCCAACGCGGTCGGTACCGTGGCCGCGGAGGTGTTTCCGTAGCGATCGATGTTCACGATCATTTTCTCCATGTGCAGATCCAGGCGCTTGGCAACTGCTTCGATGATTCTGAGATTGGCCTGATGGGGGACGACCCAGTCGATGTCGCCCAGGTTCATCCCGTTCGCTTCCGCCGCTCGGAGCGCGAAGTCCGAGAGAGTGCGAACGGCGACTTTGAAGATCTCCTTGCCCTTCATTTTCATCTTGTGAAGTTTTTGCTCGTATACCTCGGGAGTCACTTCAAGGTTGGAGCCGCCCGCGGGCGTATGAAAAAGCTCCCAGAGCTCGCCATCGGTCTGAAGGTGGCTCGAAAGCACGCGGTGGGCGTTGTCGGCGTCCGGGCGCTCGACGACGGCCGCTCCCGCGCCGTCGCCGAAGAGAATGCAGGAGGTCCTGTCGCTCCAGTCGGTGGTGCTGCTCAGGACATCGGCTCCGATCACCAGCGCCGTTTTGACTGCGCCGGTGCGAATGAACTGGTCGGCGCTCGATAGCCCGAAGACGAAGCCCGAGCATGCGGCGTTGAGATCGATGGCCCATGCGCGATGCGCTCCAAGCTTCTTCTGAACCCAGCAGGCCGTCGACGGGATCGGCGTGTCCGGCGTGCAGGTGGCGTAGAAGATCGCATCCACGTCCTCGGGACGCTTTCCGGCCATTTCCAGCGCGCGAAGAGCGGCGCGCGCGCCAAGCGAGGAGTTCTGTTCGGCCGGGTTCCCGGGTTCTGAAACCCGGCGCTCACGAATGCCGGTGCGCTCGCGAATCCACTCGTCGTTGGTATCCAGGGTTTTGGAAAGTTCGTCGTTGGTGACTCGCCTCTCGGGGAAAGCGGAGCCGGTGCCGGTGATCCTGGAGGCGTAGGGGGAGCTGGTTGCCATCTGCGAAAGTTTCCTTATCCAAAAAATCAGGGCCTGATCGCCGATTGAAGGGCCGTTTCCAGCCTTTCGACGAGTTGGCTTCTAAGTGCCGTCTGAGTTCTCAGCAGGGCATTCTTAATCGCTTTTGCGTTGCTTCGTCCATGGCAAATAAACGCATAGCCCGCGACGCCCAGCAGCGGAGCGGCCCCGTATTCGGCGTAGTCGAGTTTTCGCTTCAGCCGCCTGAATGCGGAGGATGCCAGAAGAAAGCCGAGCGTGTTGAATGGATTCGTCTTGGCCTCTCGCTTGAGAAGGGTGACGACCGCGGAACCGAGGCCTTCGACCGACTTCAATACGAGGTTCCCGACGAAACCGTCGGTCACGACCACGTCGACTTGTCCTTTGAAGAGCTCTTTGCCTTCGGAGTTTCCGACGAATCGCCCGACCTGATGAGGGCCTTCGCAAAAACACGAAAGCTTCTCGATCTGCTCGACCGCCGCGCGGGTGAGGGCGTTTCCTTTGCTTCGTTCTTCGCCATTCGAAAGCACTCCGACGCGCGGGAGAGAGGGGGAGCTGCGCTCGACTTGTGCGAAAAGGGCACCCATGACCGCGAAATCGCGCAAATGCTCAGGCTTGCAATCCACGTTGGCGCCCACGTCGAGACGGACGCAGCCGTCGGGAGAGAGCGTGGGAAGCTTCACCGCGATCGCGGGGCGCTCGACATTCTCGATGCGTCCCATCTGGAGGAGCGCCGAGGCCATCATCGCGCCCGAGTGCCCGGCGCTGATGAACGCAGAAGGGCGCGGGAGCGAATTGTCGTCGATGGCGCTCGTTCCTTGCGCGCGCGCGCTTTCCTTCCAAGCCCGCCAGTCCTCAGCGGCCAGCCTGCACCCCAGGTTGATCGACGAGCCCGGCTTGTTGCGGACCGCCCGGATCGAATCCTCCATGGCGATCGTCTCGGGAGCATGGACGATGCGAACGCGGCACTTCGTCTTCGAATCATCGGCCGCGTGCAGCGCCTCTTGAAGCAGGCGGAATCGCCGCTTGCTGACCAGGGGCTTGATCACCGCTTCGTCCCCAACTAGCAACAGCTCGCCTTGGAGCTCGGGAAGGGCGAGCTGCGCTCCCTCCAGCATGGATCGAGGTGAGAGGTCACAACCAATCACGTCCAGTAGCAGTTTGTGCATGGTTTCCTAGCGTTTTAATTTGAAGTCCTTCAGGACCTAGAATG
>CAYNDM010000312.1:0-3830 GCA_964395265.1 uncultured Bacteriovoracaceae bacterium | reverse complement strand
CTTTCAGGGTCCGGAACACGCCAGGCCCCGCGCTCACCTCGATATCCCTCATGGTGAACTGCGAAGGGTGCTCATACCCACTGGCATGGGTCACCGCCAGGATCTCGTTTCGAAGCGACTGGCAGAAGCGCGCATAACGAATCGCCTGGACCTCAGGGATCACGGCCCGTTGCAGGTACTCGCTCTGAGTGGCGATGCCGGCCGGGCAATTGCCCGTGTGGCACTTCAATGCCTGGATGCAACCGATCGAAAGCATCGCTTCGCGGGCAATGTTGATGAGGTCGGCGCCCAGAGCGAATGCCGTGATCGCCCGATCCGGGAATCCCAGCTTTCCGCTTCCGACCCACACGACCCGATCCGCCATCCGCTCATTGAGAAACTCCTGGTAAACGCGAGTGAAGCCCACTTTGTAGGGCAAAGATACGTGATCCGCGAACGTAAGCGGCGCAGCCCCGGTTCCGCCCTCGCCTCCATCGATCGTGATCCAGTCGGGTCCCTGACGAGTCGAACGCATCTCCTGAGCGAGCTCTCTCCAAAAATCCATATGGCCAATCGCCGACTTGATCCCCACCGGCAGGCCGGTCTCTCGAGCGATCTCCTCGATGAACTGAATCATGGAACGCAGATCATGGAAGGCCGTGTGGCCGTTTGGGCTGAAGCAATCCTTTCCGACGGGGATCCCCCGGATGCCCGCGATCTCAGCCGTGACCTTCTTTCCTGGAAGCACGCCTCCCTTGCCGGGCTTCGCCCCTTGTGAAAGCTTGATCTCGATCCCACGAACCCGGTCGTAACCGCTCAGGGTCTCCACCAGCTTCTCGAGCGAGAAACCGCCGCTTTCGTCCCTGCAACCAAAGTATCCCGTGCCGACCTGGAAGATCACGTCCGCACCGTTCTGGTGATAGGGCGAAAGCCCTCCTTCTCCCGTATTGTGATAGCATCGGGCCATCTTCGCGCCACGATTCAGCGCTTCGATCGCGTTGGCGGAAAGAGAGCCGAAGCTCATCGCCGAGATATTGATGATCGAAGTAGGACGCCAGGACCGGGGCCTTCCCCTGAATTCCCCAAGCATCTTCGCGCAGGGAATGTCATGGGCCTTGTCGTGCACCGATGCCGAGTAGTGAGTCTCCCCGTAAGGAAAAACCGCGTGCTTGATGATCGGGTAACCGATCCCATAGATCTGATCATCCGTGCCGAAGCCGAACATATTGTTCTGTCCGTCGGCTGAACGATAGATCCAGTCCCTCTCCTCGCGGTTGAAAGGAGCCTCCTCGCGATTGTTCGCGACGATATACTGTCTGAGCTCGGGTCCGATCTCGATCAACAGATAGCGAAGATGTCCGATGACCGGAAAGTTTCTCAGGATATTGTCCTTCGAGTAATACCGATCATGGATGAACAAGCCCACGATCGCCACTCCGAGCAAGGCTCCTAAAATCAGCATTCCTAGTGCCTCCTTCATGAGCTTATCGGAGGTCTCAGTCTCGTTTCTGAGGCGCGTCGCACTTCAGAACGAGTTAAGCACTTTTAGTTATTGATTTTATTTATAAATATCGTGTTTAGAGTGGCTTCCTGCTTGCAACGATATCCCCTATGCGATCGTTGACCTCGTCGGCACAACAATCCTTCTCCGTGGCCATCCTCCTGTTCATCGCGGGCGCCCTGGCAGGCTGGCTTCCCATCGGCCAGGGTCTCGTAGCCACCGGCATCGCTCTGACGGCGCTCTTCATGGCTCGGCGCGGATACACGATCCTCGAGATCGTCGGCCCAATGCCAACCGCTTCGCATTGGTACTCCGTGCTGAAACTGCTTCCGTTTCTTCTGCTCGCGTCGTTTGGATTGGGACTCATCTCGTTAGGAATCACCTTTTCGATCTTTCCAGACAGAGTCCAAGAGCAGCTGAACGTCATGACTCGCGCTTTCCAAAACTACAGGTTTGTCATCACGGCCGTGGTACTCGCTCCGATTCTCGAAGAAACTCTTTTTCGTGGATTGATCTTCCCTCTTCTCTCGTTTCGCTTGGGTGTTCGGGCGGGAATCCTCTTGTCCTCGATTCTCTTCGGGCTCTTTCATCTCAATCTCTTGGGAGCCACGCTCTTTGGACTCGTCGCAGCCACATTCTACGCGAGGTCGGGCTCGCTGCTTCTGCCCATCGGGCTTCACTTCGTGAATAACGCGGTCTCGGCCATCGGGGTCGCGATCGCGCCTGAGTCAACGCAGGACATCACCTCTGAGACGATCCGCGAAGCGTTGGGAGGAGCGCTTCTTCTCGCTGGGGTGGGAGGTTTCTTTCTATTCCGCTTTCTTCGAAGGAACTGGCCGCGCCAGCTTCCGCGGCAATTCTTGGCTTTTCCTACTGGCCGTCGACCTTCTGGCCGAAGTCGGGCCGCGTGAGAACCTGGCCCCGTTTTCGTCGAAGGCGCGGTCTTTAGATCCGCGAATTTCCGCGTTCGATCCAGGCTTCAGCCCAAAAAGCTTCGTCATCGTTCATGCAAGCTCTTCGTAGGTGCGCTCGCAATGGCACGGAATGAACTCAACTTGGCCACTCGCCTCAAGGTAGCTTTCGTGCAAGCGCCTGAGGGTTTTTTGATACTCGGACCAAGAATCGAAAAGTAGGCGTACAAGAGGAATGGGTCCCACTCCTGTTTCAAGGGATTCTTTGACCCAAACCGCGTCACCCAGAAGGAACTTGGGCTTCCCGGATCGTGGCCTGACAAAAAGCCCCAGGTGCCCCGCTGCGTGACCCGGCAATGGCACGACCAGGATCGACTCGTCCTTGAACAACGGTCTTCCCATCCATCCTTTGCCCAACTCCGGAATTTCCGCGAATCCGGATCGATCCTCCAAAGCAAGCGAGCGAGCTTCAAAATCCTGGGGCAGCAGCCCCTTGAGAAGCCCGGCCGATACGCCGGAGAATCGTCCCCTGGCTTGGATATCGCGATAGCCCGCGGGGTGGAAATGAAAGCGGCTATTCCCGAAATCCTTGAGACCTGCCACATGATCCGCATGAAAATGGGAGATCACGATGTTCTTGATCTCCTGAGGCTGGATCCCCATCGCTTTGAGCTGCGACGCGGCCTCCTCCTGCTGCTCGACCTGGACTGGGGTCATCATCTCATATAAGCGCTCCGGGAAAGTGTGCGTCTCATCCAGAAGGCGCCGCGCGTATCCTGTATCGAAGAGAACAGGCCCCTCCTTCTCATGGACAATCAGCGTCGCCACCGAAGGAAATCGTTTCTTAATCCATTTACCGGCGCGGTAAACCGCCTTTTGCTGGTGTGTGCAAAATCCCGCGCTTAAAAAGCGGACTTCTGAAACCATGGCGTTGTCTCCGTTCAATTGAGAACAATCCGTTTTCCCGATACTCCACGGCCATGTCAGAAAGGTCCAGCTTCTTATAGGCGTTCTACGTCGCTACCGGAGGCGAACCATCCACGATCAAGGCGGGCGGATACAAGAGATTGCCCAGGTAATCCGCTTGTTTCCAGCAAAGACCGAGTGTAATAGCTACATTCAGCCTTTGACGCAAAAGTCCGATCAAATTGATTGTGTTGCACCAAATGTTGCACGAAGCGATCAGGCGTAACGGTTAAGACGTATCGGGCAAGCCATAAAGGCTTGATAGTTCAGGTAAATTTCTTCAACGGAGAGATGTCCGAGTGGTTGAAGGAGCACGCTTGGAAAGCGTGTATACGGTAACACGTATCGAGGGTTCGAATCCCTCTCTCTCCGCCATTTTTCATCTGACTTCAGGTTCTTCGGTTCTTCGGTTCTTCTCGAGGGTCTTCCCCATCACGTGGGGCATGAGAATTTCGCGCCGTTTAATTTCTGAT
>CAYNDM010000311.1:0-3856 GCA_964395265.1 uncultured Bacteriovoracaceae bacterium | reverse complement strand
GTCAAGGATCGTATCGAGCTTGGTCCCGAAAGTTTGTTTGAATCGCATCGCGACCATCACCACAACAGCGAGAATCAGGATGTACTCCGTCGTCGATTGGCCTTCTTCATCCGCGAAGAAGCGCATGATTTGCTGTTTTAGGTTCATACAGACTCCCTTTCTCAGACTTGTCGGGTGCTCTCCCTCAAAACTTCACCCGAAAATCGAGATCTCCAAATTTCATTCTGATATCAAGGAGTGTTTTAGTCAAATATTCTAGAAGATAATAAACGATACTGCGAGGTTATCTTCGCCTACCCCGTGCTTCAAAACCTCTAAAACCTCGTCCACAGCCTCTGACCCTGATTTATTAAACTGTATTTGTTTAATTTTATCGATCGACTCGGTGGCCATCCCGTCCGTATGGAGGAGGAGCCAGTCCCCGGGGAGGACCCGATATTCGGCGATTTCCGGCTCCAAATCCACCGCGGTCCCCATGGCCATGAGCGGAGCATCCATGAACGCACGTTCACCGCGCGCAAGCGAGCCGAAAGGATCGCAGAGCCTGGCCAGCGTCCTGGGGATCACCAGGCGGGCCTCCTCGCCGTTTCGGAACAACGATGCCGAGCAGCCTCCCACGCTCGCGATCGCGAGCAGATCGCCATCGAGGAATCCCGCAACGACCGACGCTCCAGCTTTCTCGTACACGCTTTTTCCCTGATTCAGGGCGTTCACCCGCCTGTTCGAATGGATCAAGGCATTGAAGAGCACGTTGCCGGCGAGGGAGAAATAGGTTCGCAGAACGAAAGGGAGAGTGGCATCCATGTCTCCGGCCTCTTTCTCGAGAAAGCCGCGAATCGATTCGCACGCGGTTTTCGCGGCAGCCTCACCCAGTCCCGGCCCGCCGAATCCGTCAGCCACCGCGAAAATCCCTCGATCCCGGCTCACCAGCGCATAGTCTTCCTGCACTGGACGGGTCCCTGGATCCATGTAAACCGATGCCGCCTTGATCGGAAGTCGTTCGCTCACCGGCTCTCCTCATTGCGGAATCGCGGGAGGCTGGGCGTCCGCGATGCCACGGCTAAAATAGTTGGCGAGCTTTCGGCGCGCCCTTTCATTATAGATGTCGTCGTCAGGAGCCACATCGAGGCATTCCTTGTATTTTCTCCTGGCCGTATCGAAGTCGCTGTAGCTCTCCGCCAGAACCGCCTCAGCGTAGAGGACGCGAGCCCTCTCGTGCAGGATACCGCGAACGCGATCCATTCCCTCGTATCCCGCCTTATGAGGAGGATCGATCACCGTCGCCCTCTGATAGAACTCGAAGGCCCGCGCGTATTCGCCTGACTGCTCGTACTGCTTGGCCTTGGACAGGACCGGCTCGCGCCTGTTGACGATGTACTCCTTGCAAGCCACGATCATGGAGCGCGCGCGCGCGAGCAGCTTGCGATCGGTGGCTCCCACGTCCGCGACCTTTCCGAAGACCTCGATCGCGTCATGACAATGGCCCTCTTTCTTGAGTCCCATGCCCTCCTCGAAGAACTCCCAGGCGCGCTTGTTGATCTCCTGCTGAACCAGCCGATTCTGCTCGTCGATTCGCTTCTGCTCCTCATAGGAATCGATCTCGGTCTTCCATTTCGAAACTTGCTCATTATCAGGCTCGATGGCCAGGATCTCATAGAAGAGCTCTTTCGCCTGGTCGTACTGACGCCGGCTCATCCTCTGTCGCGCCTCTCCCATCAGCTGGTCGACCTTGGCTCGGAGCCTGGCCTCCTCTTCACGCTTGCGCTTCTCCTCCTCGATCGCCTCGAGGCGGCGCTTCCCTTCCATCGCGTACTGCTCGATCTCCTTCGAGTCCTTGTAATCGGGGATCAACGCGAAGATCTTGCGGATCTCGTAGAGGGCCTTGTCGTACTCCTTGTTTTTGTAGTGGTCGAAACCCAGCGCATGCTGGTTCTGGACAAAGCGCTTCTGCTCGGGCGTGAGGCTCTCGAAGGTCTTGACTCCGGGGTTCTTCTTGGCGACCGCAGCCCCGCTCTTCTTCTGCACCGGCTGCGGCGGATCCTCCTCGGTGAGGAAGAAGGCCAGCCCGATCACGATCACGGCCCAGATCACCTTGCGATGAGGAGGCAGCGCCCGGTACTTCTCCATCAGGGTCTTCGGTTTTCCCGGAGCGATTCCGGTGATTCCCGGGACCGCGCCAGGCATTCCGAGCGGATCCTCCGTAAACGGCGGCGGAGACGCCGGCGCCAGAGGCGCGGCGAGAGGGTCCGCATAGGAACCGGGATACGGGGGTACGCTGACGCCCGAAGGAGGAGCGAGAGGATCATCGATCGGCGGGCCGAGGGGGTCATGCCCGGAAGCGGCAAAAGGATCCGCGGAGAAAGCTTCGCCGCCGAAGCCGACCACCGAACCGATGGTGGGAATGGATTCCATCGGCTCCCCTCCCATCTCGATCTGCTTCGAGATGGACGGAAGCTGCATGAAATCCTGATTCTGCCTCAGATAGTCCGTGTTGAAGGCTTTGAACTGAAACTCGATTCCGGCGATCCGGATCCGATCGTCGCCGGCGAGCCTCACCGTATCGATTCGCTCGTCGTTCACGTAGGTCCCGTTGGCGGAGTTCAGGTCCTTCAGGATGAAGTCCATGCCCTCACGCGTGATCACGGCGTGAACGCGGGAAGCTTTCTTGCTGTCGAGCACGATTGAGCACTCTTTTCCTCGCCCGATCGTGACTTCGTGCGCGTCGCTCAGATCGTATTCGGACACATTGGCCGAGCCCTCGGAGAAAACCAGCTTCACGGCCACTTTCGATCCCAAGCTGACCTTGGTCGAGGCATCCGGATCGACCGGGCCCGAGGGCTCGAAGGGAGGAGGGACGCTCACTTGCGGCTGATCCAAGCCAAGCGGATCAGGGCTCGCGAGCACCGGCGTCTCGAAATCCTGCGGCTGCGCGCCGAGCGGATCCCCTTCTTCCGAGCTATCGAGCTCGAATGGCAACGGGTCCGCCTTCACTTCCTGAGCGGCCGAATTCTCCGCGAAAGGACTCATGGAATCCGATGCGAACCCGACTGGGCCTGGGGACTCCGCCCCTTCCCCGGAGTCCATCGCGAAGGGAGACTCGAGGCCCGGAGCGTGCTCCTCCGCGCGGTCGCCCGAAAAGAGGTTGTCAGAGTCTCCCGCAAGCGGATCCGGCGCTGGTGCGTCCAATGCGCCCAGTTCGCCTTCGGACGAAGCCTCAAGACCTGGCGTAGCCAACGGGTCCGCGACTGGCTGCATGGGCGCGGCGGACACCGGCATCATCGATGGAGCCTGATCCGCCAAGGACTCGAGCTGGGATTTCGCTTTTTCCTGCCTTTCGAGAGAAAGCTTCAAAAGATAGGGCCCGATCGCGATCACGTCGCCGTCCTTGAGGATCGCTTTGCTGCACTCGGCCCCGTTGACTGTCAACGGGGCGAATTCGCTCTTCTTCTCGACCTGCACTCCGCCCGAAGTGCTCCTGAACACCGCATGCTTGCGCGAAATGGCGCGATCATCGAGCCTGATGAGGCAGCCGGGGGCACGACCCAGCAAGACCTCGCCATCGATCTCCTGGCGCTTGATCGTCTCTCCGTTTTTGACGATGGTCAGGATCGGCGCGGCGCTCATCGATCAGCTCCTCCCCTCTTTAAGCTCGCGCTCGACGGCCTGGAGCACGGGCAGCCAGTGGTCGCGATCGAGGACGGCGTTCGGCAGCGAGATCGAGAACAGCTGGTTCGGCCGACATGCGGGGTCGTCGCCGTCCTCGCCGTCGACGACGTCGAACAGGTACCCGGTCTCCGCGTTCCAGAACCGGCGATTGAACGACACGCGCGCGCGGTCGGCGAGCTCGGTCATGTGC
>CAYNDM010000310.1:2961-3905 GCA_964395265.1 uncultured Bacteriovoracaceae bacterium | reverse complement strand
TGCCGTCACCCCGATGCTCGCGCTCGCGCGCGCGCTCGAACTGGGATTCTGGAGAGAGAGACAGCGGCTCCGCGAGCCATCGGGTGATCGCCACGCAGAGCGCGGCCGAGGAGCCCATCCCCGCGCCGACCGGGATGGTGCTCTGGAGGTCGATCTGCCCTCGCAGGTCGGGGAAGCTCAGGCCCCGCTCGTTCCACCGATCCCGAAGGGCCGAAAGAAGGTCCAATACCACCCTTCGAGCCTCTTCGGGCGAAACGATCAAGGGATTTCCTCCAGGATCGATCTTGGATGGATCGTGTCTCAAGGAGAGCCGAAGCTCAGAATGCGGCAATGCCACCGCCGTAACACCCCGAAGAACCGAGTGCTCGCCAGTGAGGACCCATTTACCAGGAACGCTCAGCTCGAGGGGATGAAGGCTCATTTCCGATCCCCGGTCATCAGGCTCGCACCTTCACCTTGGGAGTCGACCAGGATTCTCCAGTCGCGAAAATGCTCCGTCAGGGCCTGAAGCCAGTGCTCTTTTTCGCTTTGGGGAACCAGGACGTGCACGTTCGCTCCTGCGTCCATCGTGATGATCGGAGGCCGATCACCGCGGCCGACATAAGACGACAACCAGCGAAGCGCTTGGATGCTGCCCGGCTCCCAGTAGGTGAAGGGTTCGGAGCTGGTGTGAAAGAGGCTATGCATTTCGAACATCTCGGACCAAGCCAAACGGGAGACAGATCGGAGATCGCCTTCGCCCAGATAACTCTCCAGGTCTAGCAGGCGTTGCTGAACGCGTTCCACTCGTCCGTCCCAAAGGGGCGAAGTCCTGACCCGATGATGGGCTTCGGAGGAAGAGACCTCTTTGGCATCGGTCCCGATCAAGAGCACGAAGTCCAGCATGGGCGGCATGCGTGTCGACATCGCCGAGGCACCCTCCCCGTCCCAGATCACCCATGGCC
>CAYNDM010000310.1:0-2951 GCA_964395265.1 uncultured Bacteriovoracaceae bacterium | reverse complement strand
CTCCGGCGAGGGAGCGCTTCAACTCGGACTGGGAGCGATAAGCGCGCTCGAAAGCCTCGGCATCCTCGGCGCAAGCCTGAGCCACGGCAAGCGTGACCGCCGCGAAGCTCGAGGCGCTTGAAGCGATCCCGGACGCGGCCGGGAATGTATTGGCGGTACGAACCTCGAACCCCGCCGTAGGCCCCACCCGAAGGCCGTAACGCGGAAAAATCTCGGACACGGCCTCTTTGACTCGCTCGACGTGACGAAGAATCCGCTCGACCCCCGCTGGGCTCAAGCGAGGAGGCTCAGCCCGCAGCGATCCACCCAACCCTTGAGCATTCTCGACGATCGTAGGCTCCGGAACCCAGATGGATTCCTGCGAGGCGACCGATCGGGCCCGGATCTCCGCCACCGTGCAAAGAGACTCGAGAGTGAGCGAAAGGCTGCCGTTCGCCGGAAGGTTCTTCCGGGCATCCGCTTTCCCCATGTACTTGATCAGTGCGATGTTCGAAGGCGCGCGCGCCAAACTGAGGCGTTCGGACAAATCTCAATTCTCCCTTTTCATTCCGTAACCGAACTCAACGGATTCTCCAAGGGGCTCGAGTCCTCGCGCCCGCGCGGCGTCCACGACGGAGTCGCGAAAGCCCTTGGAGTCCAGAAATACCACCAACGCATCGGACTGCATCGCGCCCGCCCCCTTCACGCCGAGAACGCCCGGGCAGTGCTGAAGCGCCATGCGGTCTTCGTAAGTCCTCGGATGCTCGAGCCCCGCTCCCCGAAGCGCTTCGGAGTAGCCGTTCATCACGGCGCCGAAGCGGGCATGATCGCGTTGCCTGAGCGCGCGGACTCCCTGCTGGACAAGGGACGCCAGCTCATCCGCGAGCTCGTGATCGCGGTGAGGAAAGCCACGCTTCGACAACTGAGCGAGGTGCTCGTGAGTAGCGACCTTCCTACCCTCCTGATGAGTGGCCGAAAGCACCAGGATCGCGGAGCCTTCGAAAACCGGGTCGAGATCCTCGCAGGTCTTCCAAGGAGGATCGAAGAGCACGACTCCTCCTCTCATCTGAGCCACGAGATCCGCGCCGCTCGGCGGAAGCGGGTCAGACGAGGTAAGCTCCCGATAGAGTTCCCAGGCCTCTTTCCATCCCCAGGTGAAGTGGTGGACCTCGGCCAGCGCCCGACCAAGGAGAGCGAACTGAGCAGTCGAGGCTCCGAATCCGCCTTGACCCATATGCGGATCCTCGAAGCTGAAAAACGGGATCTCATAGCCCTTGGAGCTTGCCCAGCTCACCAATCTTCCGGCCGGGCTTCGAGGAGCGAATGCCTCTTCGGGCATCCACGCGGCTTCAGGATCGCCCTCGCTCCCTCTGGCGCACAAGAGCTTGAACCGGGGCCCGGTCGCCGCGACCAGCGCAGGGCTTCCCGCGAGAACCGCGTATTCGCCGAGCAAGAACACTTTGCCGGCGACGGAGAATGAGGAGAATGAAGAGTCGGTCATCATCGCTCACTTCCACGCGGGCGACGCGATCTCAATGAATCGCCGGGCGATGATCACCGACACGGATCGCCTCCAGGATTTCCTTGGCGCGACTCAGGTTGATGTTTTTCTCGACTTTGAGGATCTCGCTCAGTCGCTCGCGCACTCGAGCGACTTCGTGGATCTCGGCGCCCGCGGCGATAGCCAGGTTCGCGGCATGAAGCTGCATATGCCCCTTGACGATCCCAACGGTGGCGAGAGCTTTCAGCGCGCCGAGATTCTGCACCAAACCCACCGCCGCGCAGATTCTGGCCAGGTCTTCGGCGTGGGTGACCTCGAGCATCTTCAACGCGACCCGCGCGGTGGGATGGAGGCGGGTCACTCCCCCGACCGTGCCGACCGCGAGTGGAACTTTGATCCTTCCCACCAAGTCGCAGCCCTCCACTTTCCAGTCAGTGACAGGCTGATAGCTACCGCTGCGGGCCGCATAAGCGTGCACGCCGGCTTCGACCGCGCGCCAGTCATTCCCGGTCGCGATCAAGATCGGGTCGATCCCGTTGAGCACTCCCTTGTTATGAGTGGCCGCGCGATAGGGATCGGCTTTGGCGAAGAGCGTGGCCTCTTCGATCCCGGCCCCGACTGAGAGATCGACGTTCCGGATCGTCACTTCCGCCACGGCGAGCTTGCCGTCCACGAGATTGGAGAGGATGCAAAGACCCACGCGCTCACTGGTGAGTTGCTCGATCTTCGGCTTGAGCGCCTCGCATACCTGGTTGATGAGATTGGCTCCCATCGCGTCGCAGGGGTCGCAAAGGATATGGAGCACGAGCATGGTGCCATCTGCTGTGGGCCGCGCCACCTCGCGGATAGCGATGTCGCGGATGCCGCCGCCGCGGTTGACCAGCCCGGGAATCACCGTATTGCCCAAGCCCATCAAAAGGTCCCGGTTGTCATGCAGGATCCTTCGGGCCCGCTGCACGTTGCGCACGCTCGGAAGCTGGACCTGTCCGATGATGAGGTTGCCCTTGGAGTAGGTTTTGATGCTGCCTTCCCTTCGGATCCACTTCGCAGTGGCGCTCGCGGCAGCGATAATCGAGGTCTCTTCGACCGCCATCGGAATGAGGATATCGCGCCCGTCGATATTGAAATTGGTCGCCACGCCCAAAGGGAGGGGAAAGTAACCGACGACGTTTTCGATGAGATGCTCGGCGATCTCTGGCGGCAAAGCCTTCTCGCCGGAGAGCACCTTCAGATCGTCCTCGTTGAGATCGCACATCTGCCGGACGCGGCTCAGGCGCTCGGCCCGGGACAAGCGATGAAACCCTTCCATTAGCTTTCTCTTATCGTCCATACTCCCTCTTTCTCCCTGAGTAATTGAGGACTCCAGCTGCCCGTGCAGAAAAGCGCGATTCTCAACTCCCTCTCTTGGCGCTCCATCCAACGATCGAGCGCCACTTCTCCGGCCAGCGCGGCTTCGAGCGCCGGCTTGGCA
>CAYNDM010000309.1:0-3907 GCA_964395265.1 uncultured Bacteriovoracaceae bacterium | reverse complement strand
GTGATTGAGCGCGTCACCAATGAAGTGCCTCAGATCCCCGATCCCACCGAGCCCCATCCCCACACCATGAAGCTCGGGGAATTCATCGCCCATTCGCACCTCTTCGGCCGGGTGAAGGTGAGCTCCTGGCTCAAGACCGGATTCTCCCGCGTGCACGAAGGCGTGCTGAAGGAGCTTGTGAAGAGCGGGCTGAAGGCGTCGATGCTCGAAAAGTCGGTCGATTCGCTGAACGAAGGCGACTTCAAGGAGCTTTTTGCCGCCATCCAGAACACGCAGCTCATGGCCCCTTCGACCAAATCGGTGCTCTCGATCGGCGAAGAGGCGCTTTCGAAGAGCATCCGGCGGCTCGGCGCGGTGGATTTCTTCGCCGTCATGACCCGCAAGCCCACGATTTGCGATTTCAAGCCTGTGGAAGTCGAGGTGGCGATCGCGAGGCTCGAGGACAAGAGCATCGATTCGGATGCCCCCGTGCAGGTGCTTCGTTTCGCCAATCGCGTGCCCCTGCAGTTCGATAAATCCTCTTGCGCGATCGTTCACGCGATTCAATCGGTGAACTGGCGTTCTTACGGCCTGGCTCAGCCCAGAGAGGCGTTGCCGCAGGGACCGTACATCATCGCGGTCAGCGTGGTCTCGCCTTTCATCAAGTTCAAGAACGCCTCGAAGGAGACGGTCGATGGCTCCGAGGAGCTGGTCGAGGAGATCCGCCGGGCGCTGATGCAGGCGGGGCAAAGGCTCTCCAAGCACATTCGCCGCGAGCATAAGGAGAACGAGCTCGAGGAGAAGCTCCGGCATATCGAGCAATTCGGGCCCATCCTGGTCGAAGGGCTCTGTCGGATCACCAAGGCTCCGGAGAGCCGCAAGAAGAAAGCCGAGGAAGGCCTTGTCAAGCTGCTCGGCCGTGAAACGAAGCTGACCGAGAAGGAACTTCAAGTCGCGCATGAGAAGCTTGAGGCCGAGAAAGAGCGCCTGGGGACCTCGATGGGAGCCGGCGCGGCCGAGGCGGACGCCGAAATGGCGGCCACCTGAGACGTCCGCATGCTGAAGGGTTTTACGTACTGAAGGCGTTCATACGCCGAACCGAATGCACCGAGGAGAATTGATGCGTACTGCACCACCAGAAGAGATGATCCCGAAAATGAGCCGCGAGCTTTGCTCCCGTCTCCTCAGCGACCTTGAGCGCGCGAAAAGACCTGTTCTTTACGCCACCAAATGCTCGCTCGACAACGCGGTCTACAATCACAAGGTGGGGTATCTCACCCCCGGTTCCAAAAAGGTCGCCACCGAGCTCAACGTGAGCTCGGTGAAGAAGATGTCCCGTGCGATCTTCATGCTCGAGATCCTTTTGAGGAACCTCGAGACCGGCAACGTCAATACGAAGCGCGAGTTGTATTACATCGCCAAAGGCGAGATTAAGCATAATCCGGAACTCAAGCCGCTGGATTTCGCCGACCAGGACGAGTCGGATGCGACGATCGATTTCATCTGCGAGATGCTTGAGATCTACCGCGAGGAAGTGAACTGCTACGCCAACGACCGTGGGGGTCAGACGTACTCGCAGCACTTGGTCGTGACCGAGAAGCTTCCGGACGGCACCAAAGCGGTGATCGACCTGTCTCAGCTCGGTACTTCGCCGTTCCAGCCCAAGAACCGGCCTCAGAGCCTCAGCCTGAAGGCGAAAAAGAAGATCGATTTCGCCCTGATCGTGGAATCCGAGGGCACGGCCAATACCCTGGTCGCCAATGGGTTCACCAAGCGGCACAACGCGATCCTGATCGGTGCCCAGGGCGTGCCGTCGAACGCGGTTCGCGGCTGGTGCAAATTGATCCAGGACGAGCTCAAGATCCCCATGTTCTTTTGGGGCGACCTGGACGCGTACACGTTGCAGAACATTTTCCGCACGCTGAAGGCGGGCTCCGCCGCCTCGCTGATCCGCAACTCGGATTACTCGGCTCCGGACGTGAAATTCCTAGGGGTGCTGCCCGAGGATATCGCGAAATACGAGCTCAATGACTATCCCGTGAAGGAGAACGACGCTCAGGAGGTTCGCGCCTTGAAAAAGGCCGCGGATGCGTTGAAGAACGACCCCTTCTTCCAGGACAAGCGGAATAAAGGGCTGGCGAACATTCTCAAATGGCTGCTGACCAACAAGAGGCGCTGTGAGCAGCAGGCGTACTTCACCGTCGATCCCCGGGATCCGACGATGCCTGAGAAGATCCTGGTCGAAAAGATCAAGAAGGGCCACTTCGTTTAAGTCGAGGGAGTCTGGTCGAGCAGAATCAGGTCTTCCCAGAGCGGCGTCGTATCATGCGGGAGGATCGCCTGGACGGGGCAGATCCGCGCGCAGACTCCGCATCCATGGCAGGTGTCCGTGTCGATCACGAACTGGTCGATTCCGGCGAAGATGCTTTCGGTAGGGCAGACAGGGACACAGGCTTCGCAGCTGGTGCAAAGGGTGGTGATGGTCCGGGTGTCGCTCATGCGCTGGCCTCCGAGCACCGGTTGAGCAGTTCCTCGAGCTGGCGAGTCCCAATGCCGATCGATCCAAGCCATTGATGCTCGATATTGGATAGGACCCCTTGATGGAGAGGGGCGTTCCCTGAGTGTTGCGAGAGTTTGTTCGTCAGCGAAAGCAGCCGCGCGAGGGTGTTGAAGCCGCCATCCGAGCTGTCGAAGTGCGCCGGGGTACGGATGTGGAGCAGTGCCGGCGCGATCTCGCCGAAAGCTCCGAAAGCCAGTACAACGACGTAGCTCAGCTGCTCATGCGTGATCTCGAATCGCCGGCCCTCCAGCGCCAGGTGTGCCAGGTTCCATGGCTCGCGAAGCTTGCTCGCCTGGGCTACGAACGCGTGCCATGAGCTTTCGCCGTCTTCTTTCGGGTACATCACGGCCATCAGCGCTTTGCCGATCGGGGCCAGTAGGGCAGCCGCCACGACGTGCTTTCCATGCTCCAGCGCGGACGCGTGGCTCGCGATGGCGTACGCGATCTTCGCGTTTCTGACGGCGTGCTTGAAGGTCTCGGTGAGGTAGGCGCTACGGTCTTTTGGAAGTTTCTTGGCGGCGAAAAGGGCGGCCAAGCAGTCATAGTGGTATCCGGCGACGAAGGCGAGCTCGGGATGGATCCAGTGGTTGTCCGTGCAGAGCTCTTCGGCCGCGAGCGCGAAGCGCAGCTGCTCGCGGGGGGCGACGCGGGGCTTTTCGGACGGTTTGCGAGGAAGCCCGGCTCCGCTCATCCGGTGCAGGCGCACGCAGGCCACCAAGTTGCGGATGGCGGCCTTGCCAAGGAGCCCGACCAGTCGGTTCAGGAGAAGATGATCCCTCTCATCGGCTTCGGCGAGCTCTTCGGTCCACTGATTGATGCGCGACGATAGCGAGTCGATGCTGAGCAGGGAATGAAGGTAGAGGGGATTGGCCTCGATCGGGCGAGCGATGTCCTGGGCGAGAGCGCTTTCGTCGCCGCTCGCCTTCAGGACCTGCCTGAGCGTGGTGCCCGGGGGCAGGGGCGCCAGAAAACCATCGATCAATGATCCCAGTGCGGACTGGTGCATCTTCTTTCAGGTTGAGGCCGGCGGAGATTGAAGTCAATCGTCCGTCCAACTATACTGGGATCACTATGCAAACTTTCGCCAAAGAGATCATGTCCAGTGATGTCCTCGTTATCCGCCAAGGGACCTCCGTGGAGGAGGCATTGAAGATTCTGCTGAACCACCGGATCACCGGCTTGCCGGTCGTGGACGAGGAGGACCGAATGATCGGAGTGGTCTCTGAGTACGACATCATTCGACAGCTCGCGGGCCAGAGAAAGCTCAGAACCGAGCACTTCGGCGTTCCCGTCGAGTTTTCGAAAGAAGTCACCGCCGTGAAGACCGAAACGGAGCTTTCTGAGGTCGTGAAGCTCTTCGTGAACTTG
>CAYNDM010000308.1:3293-3925 GCA_964395265.1 uncultured Bacteriovoracaceae bacterium | reverse complement strand
GATCTCGAGCGTGGGCTTCGGGGCGTTCAAAGGGGATGCGACGATCCAGCTTCTCGCGGTCCTGGGCATCATCTCCTTGTTCCTTTTCGCCGGTCTCGAAGTTCATATGAGGGACATCCTCAAGCACTCTCGCATCATGATCGAGCATCTGGCGATCCGGATTACCCTGATGGCCATCGTGACGTTCGCGGCGCATTCGATCTTCAAAATCGACCTGCGTCCCGCGACCCTGCTCGCGCTCGCGCTGATCACACCCTCGGCGGGCTTCATCTTGGATTCGCTGGATTCAGGGCATCTCAGCGAGAATCAGAAGTTCTGGATTCGCTCGAAAGCGATCGCTTCCGAGCTGCTGGCTCTTGGCGCGATGGTCGTCGTCGTGCAATCCGGCAGCTGGATCTCGTTGAGCGGAAGCCTGGTCGGACTCTTGGCGATGGTGCTGATCCTGCCCGTGCTTATCCGGCTCTTCGCGGCGAGGATCGCGCCCTATGCTCCTCGCTCGGAGTTCGGGTTCCTGGTCATGGTGGCGATCCTTTGCGGCATCCTGACCCGCAAGCTCGGCGCCTATTATCTGGTCGGGGCGTTCATGGTCGGAATGGCCGCGCGACGCTACGAGGACGTGCTGCCGGACATGG
>CAYNDM010000308.1:0-3260 GCA_964395265.1 uncultured Bacteriovoracaceae bacterium | reverse complement strand
CTCCGAAGAGATGTTGCGCTCGATCCGAGTGTTCGCCTCGTTCTTCACTCCGTTCTATTTCTTTCACGCGGGGCTGGCGATATCAGCCAGCGATCTTTCTTTCGCCTCCCTGGGAGTTGGGGTCTTGTTTCTGGTTGTGTTGCTGCCGGTGCGCGCGGGGCTCGTGATCCTTCACCGCAAGGTTTCGTTGAAGGAGAGCAAAGCGGAAAGCCTGCCCATCGCGATGTCGAAGATCCCGACCCTGGTCTTCGGGCTCGTTCTGGCGGGCATGCTCCGGGACGTGTTCAACGTGACGTCCTATATCTTCGGGGGACTGATCGTTTACACGATCGTTGCGACGATCCTGCCTTCGTTCATCCTCAACCGTCCGGTCCTTCCAAAGCAGGCCGAGGACCTGCAGGTCCTGCCCTGACTCCGGATGCAAGGTCGTTCGGTTGCCGTCTTCGCGCGGACAGTCTATTTTGAGGATGCATGGATCTGATCTTGGGTCTCCTATCGGGGTTGCTGGGCATCGCGGCACTGTTGACCGCGTGGATCGTGTTTTGGGGCGAGTATTATGGCGCACCGACCTCCTCGGACGAGGTCCGTTTCATCACGACCGAAGACGGCTGGAGGATCGCGCTCTCGAGATATCGAGCCAAGGGCGAGGCGAAAAAGCATCCGGTTCTGCTCTGTCACGGGTTGGCGTGCAACCGCTACACCTTTGATCTTCCCGAGGTCTCTCTCGCGCGCGATTTGTCGGAGGCTGGATACGATGTCTGGTCATTGGAGCTTCGGGGCCATGGGCTCAGTGAGCATCCCGGCTTCTTCGCGAGGCGGGGAAAGCATTACGGGTGGAGCGTCGATGACTACCTCCGATATGACGTGCCCGCGGCGATCCAGGCGGTTTTTGAAGCGACGGGCGCGAAGCAGCTTCATTGGATCGGTCAAAGCAAAGGCGGAATCATCCTCTATTCGTACCTGTGCGGGCCAGGGGCCGAGCAGATCCTTTCGGGGGTCACGATCGCATCTAGCCTGGATTACAGCTCCTCGGACAGCGAATTTCACCGAGCCGCGAAGCTGCATCGCTTTCTGGCGTTTCTTCCGTATGTGCCTCTCGGATTCCTGACGAAGCTCATGGCGCCGTTCTGCGGCCGCTTCAATAACGGCTTGGAGCGCTTTCAGTATTGGCAGCCCAATATGGATCCGCTCGTGGCGCGAGAGCACTGGGTGAATACCTTCCATTCCGTTTCTTTCCCCGTTCTCACTCAGCTGCGTTCGGCCTTCGAGCCTGGAGGCTTCCGCTCTTTGGACGGGAAGACGCTCTTCAGCTCGCAGCTGGCTTCGGTGCAGACGCCTGTGCTAGCGATCAGCGGAAGCCAGGATCGCCAATGCCCGCCTTCGGCGGCCGAGGTGACCTTCAACGCAGTGGGATCGGCGAGAAAGCGGTGGCTGCTTTGCGGGTCCGATTCCGGCTTTGAGTCGCATTACGGTCACTTCGATCTCCTGATTGGAAAGCGCGCCAGCCAAGAGGTATTTCCGCGGATTCGCGAGTGGTTGGACGATTTCGAGCGTTGCTGAGCTCCTTAGCCCAATGGCTCGTTCATTCATTCGCGCGTTCGCTGATTCGCGCATCATCGCGATCGATCTCGTCGCGGGTCTTCGTTTAGCGCCCTCATGAACGTCTCGATCGATCTCAACTCGGCCGGAAACATCATGATTCCCCGCATCGCCGGATCGAGATTTACCGCGCTCCTGCTTCGCATCTGGCCAGGCATCCGGATATAAAAGATCATCACCTCTTGCAAGGTGCTGAGGTGTCCCGTGTGCATATAGGGCCCAGAATGCCCGAGGTTGCGAAGACTAGGGGTCTTGAAAAGGGCCACCGAGTGACGGAGCGCGAGCTCGTCAGAGCAGGGAGCGGTGACCTGAGAGCTTCGGCAGATCCACTCCCGAAGCGGAGCCATCGATAGGGAGAAGTCGGGCGTCGCGAAAAGGTTCCAAAGCCCGAGATCGGTGAGCTGGGTGTTTTCCCGGGCAGGAACAGCGCGGTACTCGCGCTGATACCGGGCCAGATCAGCGTTGCGCTCGGTAAGCTCCGGGATTCTCAGCATCATGAAAGTCTCCCTGCCGTGAATCAACTCATACTCGTCCTGCGCGGCGCCGTTGTTTCTAGGGAGGAAGTCGGTGAAGTGGGGCGGAGCGTGGCAGGCGATGCAGTTGCCGGCTCCGACGAAGACTCCGTTTTTGCGATCGAGGGTCACGTCCTCCGGCTCACGAAGGAACGCCTTGAGCCCCTGAAGCTCTTCGGGGCCGAACACGAATTCCTGATCGTGAGTTTCGAAGCGCCCATCCGTTGAGTCCACATAGACCGGAGCTTCGAGAGACTCGAGGAGCCGAAGCAGCCTTCGTCCGTAACTCAGGTCGGACTCGCCCTGAAGAGGACTTCTCGGCAGTTGGTTTTTGCGAAGAAAGACGTCGTAGGGCGAGCCATTGTACTCGCCTTGCTCGTCTCGCGAGAAGTCGAGGCTGTGGAGGTAGGCGCTCATGGCCCGGCTCACCAGGGCGAGAACCTTTTCGTCGTCTTGAAGCTCGCGAGCCTCTTTGGGATAGGCGGCTCTGAGTGCATCGCTGTACCTTCGGTTGTCGTAGCGCGAGGCGAGGCGCCCCTGGCCGTTGTCCTCGCGAACCACGCGGGCGATATGAGCTCGCGCCAGCGCGTTTTCTTCTTTCAGCCATCCCAGATTGCGGCCGGTGAGGCCGGCGAGGACGAGATCCTCGGTCCGCGTGAACTCTCCGTCCCAATGCAGGAGAAAGGGCGTGTTCCGCTTGATGAACGCTCCGTGAAGCTGCTGGGAGTTTCTCAGCGTGAATCGCTGGAAGTCCCCGGATCGCGAACGGTCAGGAATGGGGCTCCTGGAGTAGAAATCAGCTCCTGCCCGAGTGCCGAGGCCAGCGATGCCATAGGCCTCGTGGATCATATGACAGGAGGCGCAGCTCATGGCTTGCCCCGCCAGCGGATGGGGAATCGTGGTGCCGTCCTCACGTCGGATTCGCTCGAGAGCGGGCTCGCCACGTCCCAGGAGACGATTGACGTCCGCAGGGGAGGATTCGAAAAAGAGCTGGGAGAAGCGATCTTCCCGAAACAATCTTTCGCCGAGCTCGAGTTCGGCGCTATTTGTCCGTACACTTGCGAGAGCAGGCCATGTGACGAGCAAAGCGCCCAGGACGAGCTTCGTGATCCGAATCGATAGGTTCAATCGCATGGCAGTGCCATACCC
>CAYNDM010000307.1:0-3932 GCA_964395265.1 uncultured Bacteriovoracaceae bacterium | reverse complement strand
CCGATTGATGCGATGACGCCGCAGCGTTTGCAGCGGCCCCCGCGGCTGAGTCCTGGGGTGACGCGGCGGCAGCTCCTACGGCTGAATCCCGTGGCGACGCGGTGGCGTCGCCTACGGCCGAATCCTGTGGCGCTACAGCAGCTCCTTCGACTGATACCTGCGATGAGGCTGTGCTGTCGCCGCCCGGCAAGTCCCGCGACGAAGAAGGTTTTTCAGGAGCCCGAGCCTCACCCGGCTGGTCCCGGTTCGCGAGGAGCGCTTCGATCGCCCCGATTTTCTCCCGAATCTGATGGATGACCTCGGGAGATACCTTCGATAAATCGGACTTTAACTCAGAAAGCCAATTCTCAAGCTCGTGAGCGGCCAACTGCGTGTTCTTGAAATCGAACATGCTGCTGGCGCCTTTGATCGTATGGACGTCCCGGTAGAGCGAGTCCATGATCGGCGGCTTGGCCCCGGAAGACATCTCGTCCAAGCTCGCATGAATCCGCTCGACCAGCTCGGCGGCCTCGGCTAGGAATTCTGGAAGCAGGCTATCCGCGTCCGACATCAGCGCGCCCTTCGTTCACGCAGCCTGTTTCTCGTCGTCGAGTTCGTCGCCCGCTTCGGCGGCGCCCGAGCCGCTCAGGGAGCCCGACGAGCCCGACAACCCGCTGGCCTTCCTCACGGCAGCAAACCCCGTGGAGGCGTTCGATGCGGTTCTTTTGACGTTCACGCACGACACTTCGACCGCCCCCACCGCCTGCTGGATCTTCTCCGACAGGCGCCCGAACTCATCGGCCACGACGGCGAATCCCTTTCCCGCCTGCCCGGCGCGCGCCGCCTCGATGGATGCGTTCAAAGCCAGCAGGTCCGTCTTGGCCGCGATCGCGCGGATATTCTTGATCAGGCCGTCAATCTCCATCAGGGCCTTTTGAAGCTCCTCCAGGGATTGCCCGGTTTGCTCGAATCCCTCTCTCAACGACACAGCCTGCTTGCCTTCGATCACCAGCTTTTTCATAGATCTTTCCTCAGTCCCGGACCTTTCCGACCTCGAGATTATCGAGCCAGCTCAGGAATTTCGGGACCATTTCTCCTTTGAAGATTGCACCATGTTGCGGACAGATCATTTCTACATCCAGTTTCCTGACTCTCCGGATCCAACGGGCCTTCGCCTCGTTCGATGGCATCCAGCGAAGATGAAAACCCTCCATCAGCTTCGTGTGCGCATCGAAGTCCTCCACGAAGAGCGGATGCCCGTCCGGAACCATCGCCGCTCCCAGGTCCCCGCTGAAGAGGATCTTTGCTCTTGGATCATAAAGATTGAAGTTGCCAGAGGAGTGGCAATAGTGGGCCGGTACCAATACCAGTTCCTGATCCCCGAGCTTGATCTTCATGCCCTCATCCGGGATCTCGACGAACTTGCCGACGTAGTTGTTTCCGAAATGGGCGATGAACTTGCTCCAAAGCCACGAGACGTAGATCGAGGCGTTCGGGCTAAGCGCCATCCAGAGGGGAAGCGAGGACATGATGTCAGGGTCCTGGTGGCTGCAGAGATAGCCTTCGATGTTCTGAACGTCGATCAGCTTGGAGACCTCGCTCAGAACCGTCGGGAAGATCTCGGATCCGCCGGGATCCAGCAGGAGCGCCTTGCCGGAGTTGATGATCAGATACTCATTGGTGTCGATCACGCTATCCGGCTTGTCCGGGTCGCGTCCGATCACGATCCACTCGTGCTTTCCGTCGTCGAAAAGTGTCTTACGCTGCATTCGAATGGCCTTTCACCCGGATCGCTCCTTCGCGAAGCCGGGAGTCGATTTCAGTGAGGACGGATTCGACGGTGTCGACCAATCCGCCCAGCTCATTGGTGGTTGTCTCAAGCGCCTCGGCGATCGAAAGGAAGAAGCCCTGGTCTCCCCCTTCAGCCATCCCGGCCGATACCCGAATGCCGACTACGATCGACCAAGTGCGCTGAGCCAGCAACTGCAGACGCTCTCTCATCGGCTTGAGCGTGGCGAGGCTTCCCTGCGTGCTGCTCAGGCGTTCCAGGATCGCGGCGCTCAGCTGATCGGCCGTGTGGGAGACATCTCGCCTGGTGCGGCCCTCCTCGAGCAAGGGGACCGCCAGCAGGAACTTTCCACGTTGAGCCTGATGATTCAGGCACTCCAGCGTCTCGCCGCTCATGCGCCCGGTAGATTCCCTGATCTGCTCGCAGGCATCGGTAAAGAGATTCGCGGCGATTCCGATCTGTTTGGCGATTTCGCTGAAAACGCGGCTTTGAGTTCCCGTATGCCCAGCCGCGATAGCCGCGTTCATCGAGATCTCGTTCAATGTCTTGGATCGCTTTCCGATCTGCGCGATCAGCTCATGAACCCTGTAGGAGCTCCTGAACAGGCTCCGAAGATAATGCTCGACCTTCTCCTCATGGCTCATGTCTCATTTTTCGGAACAGCTTAAGCGTACCTTGATGGAACTTAATATTCGTCAACTTCTCTTCAATGACTGATCTCCATCATAAAAGTCCCTGAACGCGCTCATGAAAAAAGTGGGGTCGGACGGGGCGAATTGGCTTTTTCATGGCGATTCCAGGCGCGAAGAGGGGGCTTCGGCGATCCACTTGGGCATGAAACAGGGGTCACGCGCCCCATAAAAAACGCCGCACCCCCTTTCAGGAGCGCGGCGTTCTCATTTCACGTCATGGATCAAAAAAGGGTTACTCGTCCTTTTTCTTTCCGCCCTCGAGAGCGGCCTTGAGCTTTTCGCCCAGGATATCGCCCATCGAGGTTTTCTTGTTGCGATCGCCGACATAGGACTCGTAGCTAGCGCGTTCTTCGCTGCGTCCCAGCTGCTTGATCGAGAGGCCGATGCGGCGCTCTTTCGGCTCGATCGAAAGGATCTCCGCCCGAACCTGATCGCCCACCTTGAGGACGTCAGATGGCTTCTCGATGCGGTGATCGGCGATCTCGCTGACATAGATCAAACCTTCGACGCCTTCTTCGATCTCGACGAATGCGCCGAAATCCGTGAGCTTGGTCACGACGCCGTCCACGGCCTGGTTGGTGCGATAGCGGGACTTGATGCTCTCCCAAGGATCGCGCTCAAGCTGCTTCACGCCGAGAGAGAACTTCTCGTTGGCCTTGTCGATGCCGAGAACGACCGCACGGACCTTGTCCCCCTTCTTGTACTTCTCCGAAGGGTGGGCGAACTTCTTGTTCCACGAGATATCGCTCACGTGGATCAGGCCGTCGATACCCATGCCGATGTCCACGAATACGCCGAAGTCGGTGACCGACTTGACTTCCGCTTCCTCGATGATGGTGCCGACTGGGTATTTGACTTCCAGCTCGTCCCAAGGATTGGCCTGAAGCTGTTTCAGGCCCAGGCTGATGCGCTTGTTCTTCGAGTCGACCTCGAGAACCTTGCATTCCACTTCGTCGCCCACGTTGAGGACTTTCGAAGGATGCTTCACGCGCTCCGTCCAGGACATCTCGGAAACATGGATCAGGCCTTCGATGCCGTCCTCCAGCTCGACAAACGCGCCGTAGTCCTTCAAGCTGACCACTTTGCCTTTGACCTTGATGCCCACAGGGAACTTGTATTCGGCTTCGTCCCATGGGTTCGGGGAGACCTGCTTCAGACCGAGGGAGACACGCTCCTTCTCGCGGTCGTACTTCAGGATCTTCACCTTCACTTCGTCGCCTACGGAGAACAGCTCGCTGGGGTGCTTGATGCGGCCCCAGGACATGTCCGTGATATGGAGAAGCCCGTCCATTCCGCCCAGGTCGATGAACGCGCCGTACTCGGTGATGTTCTTCACCGTTCCAGCGACGATCATGCCCTCTTGGAGGTTGGCCAACGTCTCGGCTCTCTGAAGCTCGCGCTCCTGAGCGACCACCGCGCGGCGGGAAAGAACGATATTGCCACGCTTCTTGTTGAACTTGATGATCTTGAAC
>CAYNDM010000306.1:0-3933 GCA_964395265.1 uncultured Bacteriovoracaceae bacterium | reverse complement strand
TCTTTCTCGAGCTGGATCTTTCCGTAATTGGTCTTTCTGGGGAGGCCGTTGGCAATCGAGCGAGAGACCAGAAGCGCGGGGACCCCCGCGTCCCCAGTCATGGCTGAGTCCTGATTTCTCCTGAAGTCCATCTCAAGCTCCTCCTGGGTGCTGGGGTCCGCATCCCAGAAGATCACTGCCGCCGCGCCTTTCTCGCGAGCCGTAAACGCTTTGAACCGAAGGTCGCTGTAACGGATTTCCTCAGCCGGGTTGAAGCCATACGCTTTCGGCAATCTGCGCCGGATCAGGGCGATCGCGCCTTTCACGGAGATGTTCGAGTAGTCGTCCACGCCCTTCTCTGGCGCGACGATCCCGTACCCGACCTCGACGACTCGGCCGCTGAAGCTGCCGCTCGAGGAGAAGGGAAGTGGCGTGAATTCCTGGCCAACCTTCAGGATCCGATCATCCGAAATCTTGAGCTGTGTTGCTTGCGGGTCGACCTTGACGCCGGTCAGGACCCGAACGGGCTGTAGATATCCTTGCTTGCTGTAAGGCTTCAGGCCGATCTCCCCGAATGCCTGGGCCACGCGCTTTTCTGCGGTTCTCAGTCCTTCGGTTCCGATGCCGCGTCCTTCGAGCTGCTGGGATGCAAGCTGGGTCACCACGGCCTTGATCCGGTCTTCCGCGCGTTCGGACGGCGGGGTTTTACGCGCTGGCGGATTCTCGACCCAATCCGCGATGAAAAGATTAGTTTCGCCTGGAGCCGAAGCGTTGCGATTCGATGAGAACGCCAGGTACTTCCCATTCGGGGAAAAGGACGGGAAGCTGTCGAAAGTTCCCGAGAAGGTGATCTGCTCGAGTCCGGTGCCGTCTTCGTGTATCAGGAAGAGGTCGAAGTTTCGGCTTCCTGGCCGGTTCAAGTTGGATGAAAAGATGATGCGCTTTCCGTCGGGTGTCCAGTTCGGCGCGAAGCTCGAGGCACCGAAACGAGTCACCTGTCTGGCCTCGGTGCCATCCGCTTTCGCCACCCAGATCTCCAGTGGGATCGTGGGGCGTACCTGGTTCTTCTTCAGAAGGGCCAAGTATTCCTCGCGTTCCTTGCCTGGTTTCGGGCGCGAAGCCCGCCAGGCGATCTTGCTGCAATCGGGAGAGAAAAACGCGCCCCCGTCATAGCCGATCGTGTTCGTGATCCGTTTCACGTTCTCGAGCGTGCCGAGCGAGCTCAGCTTAGCGGTATACAGCTCCAAGTCTCCATCGCGGTCGCTTGTGAAAACCACGCTCCCGTCTTTGCAGACGGTGGCCTCGGCGTGATACGCGCGAGACGCGCCAGGTTCGATCGGGATCACGTCCGTTCCATCCGTCTTCGCCGAGTAGAGCTGGTAAGTGGGATAGATCGGCCAGACGTAATCGCGAGCTGATGGTCGGGCCGGTGGTGCGGGACACGCGCTCGATGCCGCTTTCGTGCTGCTGAACAGCACGCGCCGATTATTGGGATAGAAATGGGCGCAGGTGGTCCGTCCGCCACGCGAGATTTGCCGGCGCTCGGATCCGTCGGCCTTCATCACGAAAATCTGATCGCACTCGATCTCTCCGCCTTTGTGCTGATAGCTGAGCCACCTTCCGTTAAAGGACCAGTAGGCCTCGGCATTCGTTCCACCGAAGGTCATTTGCCGTAGGTTCTGAATCCGCGTTTCGCCCGGGAAGGAGAGTTCGGGGGAGCCTTCAGGACGAACCGCTGGGCCTGCGCATCCCGTAGAGAGCACGAGTGCGGCTAAAAGGAGTCCGCGGAAAAGAAACCCGTTGCACCATGCCGCCTGCTTTCGCTGAGACAGAGCCATAGAGGCTCAACTTAGCGGCGGCCATTGGGAAAGTCGATGGCAGAGCGGCGGCGAGGCGCAACACGTGAGACCATGGCGCAGCTTGACGGCCGAAGCTTTGAGACTCCAGGCTGAATCTCGCTTTCTTTAAATCTCACCTTCTGAGGATTCTGTATCGACGAGCGCCTGATCAGCTTGATCTTTCGCGTAAGCCTCCTGGGTCTCACTCGGAATCGCGTCCTGCTCTAGAGCCTTGAGACTTCGTGAGTCAAGCTGGTTGAGGATCCTTTCGAGCTCTTGGGTCGTGTGGACCCTGTAGTCATATGCCCTGCCGTAGTCGCGGATCAGGCGTTCGACCAGCTTGAGTCGTCCCGCGACAGAATCGGCCTGATCAGAGGCTACTGGGTCGTAACTGAATTTCTCCGACGCCTCTTCACCAGCCGGGCTGTCCGCCTCCTCGTTCTTCGTTTCCTGAGCCGCCTTAGCCGTGCTTAGGGGGCCTTGTTTGCGGATTTCCTTGCGAAGCTCGAAACGCGCTTCGACGTCGTCCTTGGAGCCATCGGCAGCCGGTCTCGGCTCGATTGCGGATCCCTTTTCGTTGACGACGACACGCACCGCCGCGGGTGGTGAGGTTTCATCCTGGGTCTGCGAGCCAGACGAAAGATCGCGGGGCCGCGATTTCAGTTCACGCGGTAGCTGGGTGGGGAGCTTGGGCTTGGCTGACTTTTGAGAGGCGGGTTTTTTTGGAGCTGGCTTGGCGAACTCCAAACCGGCCAGCGTGTCAGTCGAGGTTGCCGTTCCGACGAAGGCCAGGGTGGCTGCAGCGATCCATTCAATACGCACTTTCATATGACCTCTCTCTCAGACCGACAAAGCAACCTTTGTCCGGTTAGCCTTATTGTAAACGGTTTCAATTCACTGAAAAACCTTTATGATGCAGTGCATTATCAAGAGTTGGGTCGAGTCGTCAAAAGAAAATCTCGCGGTATTGATTTGACATCGACTTGCACGTGACCAATATACCCGAAGAACTGGGAGCAAGGCGCCTATTCATAGGTAGTGGTACGCCCTCTGTTGAGCTCCGTATGGGCGCCGCCATCAGCGGCTCTATCTGCGGAGATCGAGAGGGGGTAGGGATCACTTGAGCCAAGCTCCTGAGAAAACAGTCGGTTAGAAACTTATTTGGAGGTTAGACCATGACAGTCCGGCCGTTACACGATCGTGTTCTTGTGAAACGCTTGGCAGAAGAAGAGCGCTCTAAAGGAGGAATCATCATCCCGGATACGGCAAAAGAAAAGCCGATTCAGGGCGAGATCATCGCCGTGGGCCAGGGTCGTATCGCTGAAGACGGAAAGGTCCGTCCTCTTGACGTGAAGAAGGGCGACAAAGTTCTCTTCGGCAAATACGCAGGCACCGAGATCAAGATCGAAGGCGAAGAATATCTGATGATGCGCGAGGAAGACATCCTCGGCGTCCTTCAGTAAGCCTTTTTACCAACCTTTTTGGAGGAAGTTATGTCCGCAAAAGAACTTCGTTTTTCTCAAGATGCTCGTTCCGCGATCCTGAACGGCGTCAACATTCTTGCTGATGCCGTGAAAGTCACCCTCGGTCCCAAGGGCCGTAACGTGGTGATCGAAAAGTCCTTTGGTGCTCCGAACATCACCAAAGACGGCGTTACCGTCGCCAAAGAAATCGAGCTTGCCGACAAATTCGAAAACATGGGCGCTCAGATGGTCCGCGAAGTCGCTTCGAAGACCAATGATGACGCTGGGGACGGCACCACCACGGCGACCGTTCTCGCCCAGGCGATCTATCGCGAAGGCGCTAAGATCGTCGCTGCCGGCCACAACCCCATGGAGCTCAAGCGCGGCATCGACAAAGCGGTCACCGCCGTCGTCGAAGAGCTTCGCAAGATCGCCAAGCCGATCAAAGACCAGAAGGAAGTCGCTCAAGTCGGCTCCATCTCGGCCAACAACGATCCTGAGATTGGCCAGATGATCGCTCAGGCGATGGAAAAGGTCGGCAAAGAAGGCGTGATCACCGTCGAGGAAGCGAAAACCGCTGAAACCACCCTTGATGTCGTCGAAGGCATGCAGTTCGACCGCGGTTATCTCTCTCCTTATTTCGTTACCAACCC
>CAYNDM010000305.1:0-3939 GCA_964395265.1 uncultured Bacteriovoracaceae bacterium | reverse complement strand
GATCTGGCCCAGCTCAGGAATGAAGTACTTCTTGTCCTGAACATTCGGAACCCAGCGGGTGCGGGTCTTGATATTCGAATGGCTGACCAAGTTCCCCGTGGCCGGCCGTTTTCCAGTCAATTCACAAACGCGAGACATTTTACTTCGCTCCGTCGAGAACCGTACCGCTTGCCTTGGCGACACGGACGTACTTCGTTTTTTTGGTTTTTGAATCTTCGACCTTCTTCATACCGATCCGGGTCGGCTTGCCCGTGCTGGGATCGACGAACATCACGTTGGAAATATGGATCGGAAGCTCCTTCGCCACGATTCCGCCCTGGGGATTCTTCTGAGTCGGACGAGTGTGACGCTTCACGGAGTTCACACCTTCGACCAACACGCGGTCGGTCTTGGCGTAAATGCGAACCACTTTGCCTTGCTTCCCTTTGTCTTTGCCTGCAATCACCTGAACGAGATCGCCAGATCGAATGCTGAAATTCTTACGAACTTGCATGACTCAGCCGCCTTTTATCTCTTGCTGTGGCTAGGCATTTTGCCTTCATTGAAAACCACATGCTTACGAACAACCGGATCGTACTTCTTCTTCTGAAGCTTCTCGGTGGTCCGCGTCTTGTTTTTCGTCGTGTAGTAGCTGTAACCGGTGCCGGCACTCGACACGAGACGTACTTTGTCCCTCATTTAGACTCCCTCACTTCTTGCCGTACTTGCGGTTGAAACGCTCAACGCGGCCCTGAGTATCCATGAGCTTCTCTTTGCCCGTATAGAACGGATGAGAAGCGCTGGAAATTTCGACTTTGATCACGGGATATTCTTTGCCGTCTTCCCACGTCATCGTCTCTTTTGAGGACTTGGTGGAACGAGTGAGAAAAGCGAAGTCGCTCGAAATGTCCTTATAAATTACTTCCCGGTAAACCGGATGAATACCCTGCTTCACTCTCGCATCCTCCTCGTCGCCTCGCGACGGCAGCTTTGATGTAGGGGTCACCAAATACTACAACCGCAAGTGACTTACAATTAAGAACTCTTCGTCAAAATTCTCAGCCATCGATCCCGAATCAAGGCCGTCGGATGACCGCCTGAGGCAGAAGGCTCGCAAGCGCCCGAAGGTCAAGAAGCGATCAAATCGCCTCAAGCCACCGTTCAACCACTCGATGGGCTGGGATCCCCCATTTCCGCGAAAACCAGCCGTTTGCCGGCCGACCGAGCAGCTTCAAACCACTTTTTTTCATCGCGGTAAAAGAGGTGCGTTTTCTTTAGCATCGATAGGCTGAAATCTTCCACCAAAAAATTCCAGCCTTGGATTTGGCTCCTACCGCCCTGAATCAGCTTTGGCAGGGCTTTTATCTGAGCTATGCATGTCTTATTTTTTAATAAAAACAACAACTTATAAAAATAGCCCTTGGCCTGCACAAATAATATAGAGAGCGAAGCAGTCCCTCCATTTCTCCTTCCTTTGCGACAACGGCGGACTCCGGGCCCACTCCCCGCCGTCCCGAAAACCTGGCGAAACTCTTTCATCCGGGGATAAGATCCAGCCCATGGACACCATCACTCGAAGACGCTTTTTGGAATTCATGGGACGCGGAGCGAGCCTTGCCGCTGGCGCCTCGCTCCTGGGGCCTTTGACCGCCTGCTCGGTCCTCACCAAATCCAAGAGCGAGAAAAACGCATCCGATCAGCTGCCCTTCCGTCCGTTGTACCCCACTCGCGCGGACCGGCTGGTCTTAGCCGAAGGGTTCACTTACTCGGTCCTGGCGACCTGGGGGGATACGATCAATGCCCAAGGCGAGCGCTTCGGGTTCAATAACGACTACATCGCCTTCTTGCCTCTGAAGCAGGACGTTCAGGACGACGGGATTCTTTGGGTCAATCACGAGTATCCGAATCCTCTTTTCATCTCTGGTTACTTGAGAGGGCAAAAGAAGACACGAAAGCAGGTCGAAGCCGAGATGGACGCGCTCGGCGGAAGCCTCCTTCGAGTGAAGAAGAACGCCTCAGGACAATGGCGAATCGTGAAGAACGATCCGCTGAACCGAAGGATCACGGGGCGCACTCCGATTTCGTTCGCCGCGGGCAAGCGGATCCTGGACGCGAGAACCGCCATCGGAACCATGGCGAACTGCGCGGGCGGCGTCACTCCCTGGGGGACCATTCTCACCTGCGAGGAGAACTATCACGAGTACTACGGGGAAACGGACCCTTCGGACCCGAAGAAGAGAGTGCTCGCTCAATGGCATTACGACTGGCAGGAATATTTCGACCACCCCCCGGAGCATTACGGCTGGGTCGTCGAGATCGATCCCAAGACCGGAAACGCAAAAAAGCACGTTTCGCTTGGGTGGTTCGCGCATGAACGCGCGACCACGGTACAGGCCAAAGACGGTCGAGTGGCGGTCTACTCGGGATACGACGCGAACGACGAATGCATCTACAAATTCGTCTCGGATCATCCCGGAAGCCTGGAACGCGGCACTCTCTACGTCGCCAATACTGAAACGGGCCGGTGGATTCCCCTGGACCTGAGAAAAAATCCCGATCTCCACAGCCACTTCAAGGATCAGATCGATCTATTGATCCACACCCGGAAGGCGGCCAGGCTCGTGGGTGGCACGCCTCAAGCCCGTCCCGAAGACATCGAGATCGATCCTAAGACCGGCGCCGTGCTCATCGCTCTGAGCAATAACAAGCCCAAAGGCGACCTCTATGGCTCGATCTTGAAAATCATCGAGAAGGACAATGACCCGCTGGCTCTCGAGTTCACCTCGTCCACCTTTGTGGCGGGCGGACCGGAGTCGGGTTTCGCGGCTCCTGACAATATGGCATTCGACCGAGCCGGCAATCTCTGGCTTTGCACCGATATGTCAGGCTCCGATATGGGCAAACCCAAGTACGAGGCGTTCGGCAACAACGGCTTGTTCTTCATTCCGATGTCAGGGCCTGAGGCGGGGCGCGTGTTTCAGGTCGCTTCTGCTCCCGTGGATGCGGAACTGACGGGCCCGTGTTTCTCCCCAGACGGAAGAACGCTTTTTCTCTCCGTACAACATCCGGGCGAGTACTCGGAAAGCCTGGACAAGCTGACGAGCCACTGGCCCGAGGGTGGCTCAGCTGTGCCGAAGCCGGCGGTCGTCACGTTGAGCGGCCCCGCGCTGGACCGAATCATCGGTCACGGCGTAGCTTGAAGCCCTTCACGATGGTCCCATTCGTCAGTGTCACGTAGAACTCTTCGAGAACCTGTTGCTTAAGCGCTTCTTTAACCAGGTCCCGATCGAATCCACCCGTCTCCAGATCGCGAAGGGTCGGGAACTGGCCGTTCTTTCCTCGAAAATCCTCCACGAACCTCTCGAGCCTGCGGCAGGTGAATGGATCCATCCTGTCAGCTCCTAAGAGGTCGAAGCCATATGGCCTTCGAGGTCCACCTTCTCCACTCGAGCGAGATACAAACCCGCGGTCAGATCACCCGTCACGTTGACGACCGTGCGCCCCATATCGAGAAGGCGATCCACCCCGAGGACCAGGGCGATCCCCTCGGCCGGAATTCCAAGAGCCGCCATGGCGGACATCAATAGCGGGATCGATCCGCCAGGAACACCCGCCACCCCCACCGATGAGAGCAATACCAGGATGATCAGCGTGATATGCCCGGCCAGGCTGATCTCCACTCCAAAAACCTGGGCAATGAAGAGCGCCGCCACCACCTCGAAGAGCGCCGTACCATCCATGTTCACGGTCGCACCGAGCGGTACTGAGAAAGTCGTGATGCTTTCAGGCACGCCGAAGCGCTTTTCGAGGGTGTGAATCGTGGTCGGAATCGTCGCGTTGCTCGAGCTGGTACTGAAGCTCGTGGCGAAAACCGGAACCGCGCGGCGGTAAAATTCGCGAATCGGGATCTTGATCAGGACCTTCAAGCGATTACGGCGAGCTTCTTGCTCTTCCTGCGTC
>CAYNDM010000304.1:3742-3951 GCA_964395265.1 uncultured Bacteriovoracaceae bacterium | reverse complement strand
CCCCAGTCGATAGCGTCCCGCGAGCGGGAGCAGGCTCAGGGTGTCCTGGTCGGGGACCGGAGGCGCCTTCGACGAATCAGAGGAGTAAGTCGCCAGCGGCGCCGCTCCTCCCGCGCTTTGGTCATAGAGATCGACCACCAGAAGCGGCGCGCGGCGGCCCGAGATCGGGGTCTCGACGACCTGAATATCCTTTTCCAGCCGGATGGACT
>CAYNDM010000304.1:0-3732 GCA_964395265.1 uncultured Bacteriovoracaceae bacterium | reverse complement strand
CCCAACATCCGCACCTTCTTGATGCCCTTGGTCTCGAAACTGCAGATCATGGCCGGAAGATTGGTTCCCAGACAGGAAATATTGTCGATCCGAAATCCAGTATCCGGCTCGAAGACTGACCAGCTGATCTCGCGAAGCCATTCCTCCTGGCTGACCCCGATCGTCACCTCGTTGAAGATCGGAACCGCGGTGGGAGCCACGATCGCGTATTCGCTCTCGCTTCCCCAATGGAGGCCCTTCTTGCAGCCCGCCAGAGCCGACAAGGCGATCACCGCTGCAATCGCGACTCCTATTCTCGAGTTAGTTCCCCTCATCCCCATAAATCACCTATCGGTTGATGAAATCCGAAGCTCGACTCTTTTGGATGGTCATCAGGAGCTTCCCTTCCTGGACCATTTCCCCCTCGATCCCGTAAAGGATCAGCTCGTCTGAGCCCGATGAGACCTGCACGCCTTTGACCTCGATGTTGAAGCAGGTCCGTTGGCTCTCGGGACCCAGCTCCCGGATCGAGTATCGGTATGGATTCAGGTTCGAAATGGCGTTGTTGTCGAAATGGATGGGCGTATTGAGCTTGAGCTCGCGGGCATTGCTCACGCCGTCCCAGTCCGAGTCGAGCTCGTCGTCCCGCTCCCCTGCTTTGAAGGCCATTCCCCGACGGAAAGCGAGCCCATCCGGGATCAGATCGCCATTGCTATCGAACAATGTGGGCGAAGACCCCAGAAGAAGTTCCTCGCAATCGGTGAGGCCATCCGAGTCGCTGTCCTCGAGAGTCGCTCCCGCCGGGCACTTCGCCGCCAGGTCGAGCTGGTCCGGGTCGCACTGCTTTCCGCCACAGAGGCGATATTCGACCAAGTCGCTCACGCCCGCGATGCCGCCGCTGTCGGCGGCCCAATGCGAGAACCCCTCGGTTCTCATCTCGAGCTCGTCAGGCAGCCCGTCTCCGTCCTCGTCCTTGATCAGGCGGGCGCCGTCCCAGCTCATGTTCTGGTTCACGAGGAGAAAGCTGCTCAGCCCGAAACGCTTGCTCATCGTCGGGACCGAGAACTGGGAATAATCGATGCGATTGGCGACGTCGGCGTAGACTCCTTTGCCGATCCGAGCCATTTCGCTCAGCAGGCAGCGCTCGCTCGTCTGCAGACGCTCCCGCGCCATCAGGCTTGAGCAGTCCGCATGCGGGGGAGGCTGACCGGGGTCGTAGTAAAGAACCGTGTTGAAGACGATTCCTTCGGATGCGCTTGTGGAGGGGTCAGCGATCCTCAAGGCGGCTTGAAGCTCGGTCTCGATTTCGGTCCAATTGATATAGACGCGTTCCGTTTTGTCTTTGTTCCAGATCAACGGGGCCCCGTCGCTGACGAAGACCACGATGTAATAAGGCGTCTCAGCCGAGGACTCGCTGTATCGGGCGACGTCGGACGCCAGAAGGCTTTGCAGCGCGACCAATGCCTGCTTGTAATTGGTCGAGGCTCCATAGGTGGAGTTGATGCCGTCGCCCGCGGAGACATCCTGCAGCTCCGACGAAAGGACCGAATCGAACTGAAGGGCATCGACGAACCCGGTTCGAAGCATCCGCGATGCGGGATAGTTGTCCTCGTCGCTGAAATTGATGAGCGCGAAGGACGCGTTGGCGGCGGGAGACGGGGATGGGCCGCTGCGGTCGATGAAGCTCTCGGTGAACTCCTTGAGCTTTCCGAAGCGCAGGCTTCCCGAGGGGTCGCTTCCGGGACGGATTCCGTCCGGCGGCGCGAGCTGGTTGCTCAGGGATCGATCCAACACGATCACGTATTTATTCCGGATGCGGTGCTCGGAGGTGCTGGTCGTGCAGTACTTGGTCGAGTAGTTGATCATGGGTGGGCCGGGCAGTTCCAGCAGAGGCCGAACGAAGTCCATCGTGACCAGATTACTCTCCTTGTTGACGCATCCGAAGAGGCCAACCGAAGCCACGAGGATGATCATGAAGATGGAGATCGCACGACGCTTATTTTCCACTGGCGATATCCCCCTCCAGCTGCATCAGGGCATCATTCGATGGGCATGGGCAGTAGAGATTGCCCGATTTCCCCCGGAAAACCTGCTGCACTCCGGCCTCGATCTCCTTGGGCCTCACCGGTTCGGTGTTGCTTCCATCCACGATCACCTTCGCGCCGTCTTCAGCGAGGCGAGAAACCAGCCCGCAGCAGGTCTGGAATCCGTTTCCCGCGTTGCCTTTGCTTTGGGTCGAGAGCATGACCATGATCCGGTTACCGTGGGGAACGTTCATCACTGGGATATTGGAGACTGCGAAGTTCAGGACCGAGGAGCATTGATCATTCTCGGACTTGGCGGGCGTGACGGAGTACTTGTAGGCGGCTGCCTGGTGGACGGCGGTGTTGGTCTCGAAGATCGGAGTATTCATCTTGACCTCGACCGAATTGATCAGCCCGTCTCCATCGGGATCCAGGAACGCGTCCCTGCCGTCCAAGGGACTCAGGCCAACGCGCACTTCCAGGTAATCGCTGAGCCCGTCCCCATCGGTGTCCTGGAGAAAGGGATTGGTCTGAAGCACGTTCAGCTCCTCGCAATCCGTGAGCCCGTCCTGGTCGCTGTCCTTTGTCTTGTCGTTGCATTCCCGATTGAGCAGCCTCTCCTGGGACTTGAAGGACATGCCCGTGGCGTAGACCACCAGATCCCCGTAGTGATCTCCATTGGTGTCCATCAGCCTCAGATCGATTCCGAGAGATTCGTTCTTTGGGTCTTTTTCGATGAAGTCGGGAACACCATCGCCGTCGAAGTCCCGAATGTACCCGTCGCGGGTATGTTTGGCGTTGGTATTCAAGAGGATGATCTCACGAAGCGTGACGTCGGGCTTCACGCAGTAGTTCTGCAAGTGGTAGCTGATCTTATTGACCTCATACACGACGGGAGCTGCTTGCAGAGACGATAGCTTGCGCTCTTCCAGCCTGCAGGCCGCAAGAGTCAAAGGTAGGATCAGAATGAATACCCCGAATAACTTCATCCCAAAGTGTCCCCATCTAACAGTAGAACATTGCTGATTATTTTAGTCAACCTTTGTGTTACTAAAAAAACATGTGTCTTTTCGGCCACTTAATTACCCAGATGAGGGTCATAAAAGGGAACTAAGGGAAGGATTAGGTGAGAAATTAAAATAAGAATAGATCATGAGAGGGATGAAGACGGATTAAGCCAAAGACTGAAGCCAGTGATCCTTGAGCTCCTGCCCCTCGTACCAGAAGGCTCCGATAAAAGGCCGGCGTTGAAGCACCCAGGGCAGGAAGTGTCGATCCCCTGGCCAGAGATTCAGCGCGAGAAGATCCTTCGCCCCGATCCAATGAAGCTCAACTTCGCTCGGTCGAAGCGTTTGATCTCGTTCCTTCGCGTCGACTTGAGCCTCGAAAACAAAGACGGTCCAGTCCTCGTTCTTATGAGCCTTAAAGTTGGGGAATTGCAGGACTCCAAGCGCCCGAAACGCGCTCACCGGAAGATCCAGGCCGGACTCCTCCAAAAGCTCGCGGCGCGCAGCCTGCAGCGAAGACTCATCCGGCTCGCACTTTCCTCCGAGGCCGTTCCACTTCCCCGCATGATAGTCTTCGGGACGATCCGGCGAATTCCGATGGATCATGAGGATCTCGTCGCCATGGCGGGCGTACACCAGCACGGCCGGGATATTCTTACGCCTTCCGCTCTCAAAGGCGTTCATCCGGAACGCCTCACTGGTACATCTGATCGATCACGTCC
>CAYNDM010000303.1:0-3978 GCA_964395265.1 uncultured Bacteriovoracaceae bacterium | reverse complement strand
ATGGCCTTTTCGGCGGACCGCGATGCCAGGGCTTCAGCGACATTGGGCGCCGTCAGCCTAGCGACCCGCGAAGGCAGCTACTGGGGCACTTCTTCCGATTGGTGTCGGAAGTGCGCCCGACCTTCTTTATCATGGAGAATGTTCCAGGACTGGCGAACAAGGATAGGCGGGCAGTGCTCGACGACGCGCTAGACCGACTGCCGGGATGTTATGAGCTCGCCGGTCCATTTGTCTGGGACGCCGCTCAGTTCGGTGCCGCGACAAAGCGGCGGCGGATATTCGTGATCGGCGTCCATCGTGACCGTGCGGACCGGCTGAGGGTGGGCGACATAGACCTGCGCAAGAGACCGTCCGCAACCGTCAAGGACGCGATCTCCGATCTCCAGGGTGCGCGCAAGTTGTCGGACTATGGAGAGTTCGATCGGTGGAAGATCGCTCGTCGGGGCCCGCCGACCAGTTATGCCCGCGCGATGCGCCGGGAAGATGGCTGCTTCACCGGCCACCGCGTCACCGAGCATACGCCCGCTGTCGTGGAGCGCTTCTCATCGACCGCTCCGGGGCAGATTGAACGGGTAGGCAGACATCCCAGGCTGGCTTGGGACGGTCAGTGTCCGACTCTCAGGGCTGGCACGGGGGCCGACCGGGGATCGTACCAATCGGTCAGGCCGATCCATCCGAGCGAGAACCGCGTGATCACAGTTCGCGAAGCAGCCCGCCTGCAGGGATTTCCCGACGGCCACCTCTTTCATCCTACCGTGTGGCATAGCTTCAGAATGGTCGGAAACAGCGTGTCGCCATTCATCGCCAAGGCCATGTTTCAGGCCATTGGGTCGAAGGTCGAGGGAGCGGCGCCGTGCGACGATCTCGACGAAACGCCGCTGGCCGTCGCCGCCGAATGAGATGGTTGATCGGCTAAGTCCTGAACGCCGCTCATGGTTGATGTCGAGAGTTGCGAGCAAACACACCTCGCCTGAACTCCGAGTTCGTCGTCTGGCGCATGCGCTAGGCCTCCGCTTCCGGCTTCACCGCAAAGATCTTCCTGGCAAGCCGGACCTTGCGCTCCCGAAACATCGCGCTGTGATCTTCGTCCATGGCTGCTTCTGGCATCGCCATCCAGGGTGCCCGAAGGCATCCCGTCCGAAGAGCCGGGTCGCTTTCTGGCAAGACAAGTTCGCCGCTAACGTGGCTCGCGATGCCGCCGCCAAGGAAGCACTTGAAAAAATGGGCTGGCGGGTCATCACTATTTGGGAATGCGAGACGAAAGATGAGCGAACGCTCAGACACCGGCTCGACGCGGTGCGTGATGACTGAGGGGGATTGGGGTGGCTGACGAAAAGAAGCAGATCGATACTGCGCGAGCGTCGCCGACGAAGGCCTTCTTCGTCAGCATGCTCACCCGGGACATCGAGCTTCAGGATGCGATCCTCGATCTCCTCGACAACTGTCTCGATGGGATACTTCGAACCGGCGTCAGTACCGACGATCCCAACAAGCCATACGCCGGATACCGGGCCACCCTGACCATGGCGCCGGATCACTTCATCATCGAGGACAACTGCGGCGGGATACCGCTCGAAACTGCGAAGCGGTACGCATTCGCAATGGGTCGCCCTACCGGCGCAGGGGACCCGACTCCGGCGACGATCGGCATGTACGGGATCGGCATGAAGCGCGCCATCTTCAAGCTCGGCACCGACGCGCTCGTCGAGTCCCGATCGGACCAAGGGTTCAACGTCGAGATCACGCCGGATTGGATGTCATCTGACCAGTGGACTGATCTTCCGATATTCGAGCTCCAAGACGACCAGCTTGACGGCCGCGGAACGAGGATCACCGTTTTTCAGCTCAACGACGAGGCTTCGGCATCTCTCTCGGACCCGACCTGGGTCGACAACTTTCGAGGCGTCGTAGCTCGGCACTACTCCCTCATCATCACGAAGGGCTTCGAGGTGGTAGTGGGCACGCCCGAAGAGATCGACGGGGGCTTGGCGCCGATCGCCGCGGAGTCCTTTCGCCTGCTCAATGCCGCCGAAGAGCCGGGGGCCCCAGCGATCGCACCCTACGTGTTCATTGGGCAGATCGACGACGTCAACGTCGAGATATACGCAGGGCTGTATCGGCAGCTCCTTTCTCCGGAGGAGCTCGACGCGGAGGAGGAGACTCGCGGGACCAGCGACGACGCCGGCTGGACAGTCGCCTGCAATGATCGCGTTGTCATCTGGAAGGATAAGACGCGCCTGACCGGATGGGGTGAGGCGACGGTCCCGAACTATCACGGCCAGTTCATCGCGATCACCGGCATCGTCCTTCTGCGGTCCGAGGATCCCCGGAACCTCCCGCTTACGACTACGAAGCGAGGGATCGATGCCGCGTCGAACGTCTATTCGACAGCTAAGGACATGATGCGCGAGGCGACCAAAGCCCTCACGAGCTTCACCAACCGATGGAAGAAGTTTCCCGAAGAGAGGGACACCCTGTATCGAGCGACCACCTATGTCGCCTTGCCTGAGCTTCGCGCCATGACGAAGGAGTTGCCCCTCACGTCGCTCCGCAAGATCGCCTCCGTCAAGAAATTCGAGCCCGACTACCCGGCGCCGCGGCAACAGGCGACCTCCGCTCGCGTCAGCTTTCTTGCCGAGAAGACCGACGTCGCTCGCTTGGCGCAGCATTTCTTTGAGACGACCGAGGTCACCAACGAGGAAGTCGGCAAAGCCGCGTTCAATCAGGCGCTCGCTCAAATCCCGCAAGCTGACGCATGACTGCAGCGTCCCTTCCGTATCATCTCCGTCCCAACAAGGCAGTGGATCGCCGGCTGTTTGTCGACCTGCTAAACCGCTGCGAGCGATGGAGACCGTTGGAGCGAGACGCCTACCTGAGCATGGGGGCATATCCGCTCGAGGATCACAAGCTGATGCACCGTCAACTTGGCATCAGTCGTCTGATTGCTTTCGATGACAATGAGAACGTCGTGGCGCGGCAGACATTCAATCGACCGATCGACACATGCCGGTGCTACAAGCTCAAATCGGGCGAGCTTATCGACCGCCTCGACAAGACACTCACCGACGCCGGATGTGCGGACGCCGAGGGGCTGATCTTCTGGTTGGACTACACCTCTCCTAAGCAACTCGGCGAACAAGTTCGAGAGTTCGAGGCTCTCCTTGATAGGCTCGACGAAGGTGACATCGTTCGCGTCACCGTCAATGCGCACCTTCCGGCGCTAGGCGAAGCAAGGGGCGAAGACGGGAAGATCATCGATCCCGACGAGCTTCGGCAGTCCAGGTTCGAACGCTTGCAATCTCGCATCGGCGACTACCTTCCGTCGGACGCCAAAGCATCTGACGTGACTGCGGAACGGCTTCCTCTGCTGATTTCCCAAGCTTTCGGAAAGGCTGCTGCAAACGCCCTTCCACCGACTGGCGCCAACACCTTCGCGTCCCTCTCGATCGTCCGCTACGCCGACGCTCAACAAATGCTGTCCATGACAGGCATCGTCATTCCGAGAAACAAGAAGACCGAACTTTGGAATCGGCTGGACCTCGCCCGTTGGCCCTTTGCGTCCGGAGATTGGAAGACCGTTCATAGCCTTGTCGTGCCAGACCTCACTTTGAGGGAGCGTCTATTCCTAGAGCGGGCGGTGGCCACGGCGGATTACGATGAAGTAGAAAAAGCTTTAGGGTTCACCGTCGGGGAAGAAGCCGACCTCAAGTTATTCTTGCAGAACTATCGGGACTTTTACCGATTCTATCCGACCCTCCTTTCTGCGGAGTTGTAAGGCAGGCACTGGGCTGGCGACGGCTTCCCTGAAAACTCTAGAAGGCAGGGCCGCGCGCTTGGATGGTATCCCCGGCGGCAGCCTCGTCGGCGCGAGGACGTCTGCTAGGTGGATGGACATGGACTACATCGAGCCATTCGCGGACGAGTGACCTGACCCCCTGATTTTCCTCCAGTCTCGATTAGAGTCCGGCCCTGACAGAA
>CAYNDM010000302.1:1901-3994 GCA_964395265.1 uncultured Bacteriovoracaceae bacterium | reverse complement strand
CCGCTGGCGCTTCGAGCGACCAACTCGAAGCCTGGCGGGACTTCCAAGGTCTCGTCTCCATGACTCATCCAAGCGAAGAAGCGATCATCCTGAGGATCGGTCGCAGATGAGAAGAGCTTCGACCCCACGGCCGGCAAAACCGCCATGCGCCCGTATTCGCGGGTTTTGGCCCTTTCGACTCGGCCGCCCATGCATTTCTCCAAGAGCTGCATTCCGTAGCAGATGCCCAGGATGGGCAGTTTAGAGGCCTTCTGGTATTCCAAAAAACCCTCCGGAAGCGCTGGAGCTGCTTCGTCGTAAACCGATGAAGGCCCACCCGAGAGAATGACTGCTCTGGGTTCATGCTGCTGAATCCGGGAGAGCGTCGCATCGGCCGGCAGGATGACCGAGAAGACTTTGGCTTCGCGAATCCTCCTGGCGATGAGCTGCGTGTACTGAGAGCCATAATCCAGGATGACGACTGTTGAGTGCTTCTTGACCATGAGATCAGCAGGCTCCTTGCCCAAAGCAGGCGTTACGAAGAGCTCAAACGGTAGTTGGGCGCTTCTTTCGTGATAGCGATATCATGAGGATGGCTTTCGACCAGTCCTCCTTGCGTGATGCGGATGAATTTGGCCTTCTCCTGAAGAGCCTCCAGCGTAGCAGCGCCACAGTACCCCATTCCGGCACGCAGCCCCCCCAGGAGCTGGTGCACGTTGAACGACAGGCTTCCACGATAGGGGACACGACCTTCGATGCCCTCGGGCACGAGCTTGCCCACCTCATCCACATCGCTCTGGAAATAGCGGTCCTTGGATCCCTGAGCTTGGGACATTGCCCCCAGGCTTCCCATTCCGCGGTACACCTTGTACGAACGCCCCTGATACAGGATCACCTCTCCTGGCGCCTCGTCCGTGCCCGCGAAGAGCGAACCGATCATCACTGCCTGGGCCCCTCCCGCGAGCGCCTTGACGATATCTCCCGAATACTTGATGCCGCCGTCAGAGATGACCGGCACCCCATGCTTGCGCGCCGCGCGCGCGGCTTCGGTGCCCGCGGTGAGCTGGGGAACGCCGACGCCTGCAACGACGCGCGTCGTGCAGATGGAGCCGGGACCAATGCCCACTTTGACCGCGTCCGCCCCCGCTTGAACCAACGCTTCGGCGCCGGCGTAGGTCGCGACGTTTCCGCCCACGATCTCCGACTTGGCCCCAAACCGTTTCTTCAGGGTCGCGACCGTGTCGAGAACCCCCTTGGAGTGCCCATGAGCACTGTCCACGAAGAGCACGTCCGCTCCGGCCTCAACCAGAAGCTCCGCGCGGCGGAGCCCCTCGTCGCCGACTCCGACCGCGGCGCCGACCAAAAGCCGCCCGAAGCCATCTTTGTTGGCGTTCGGATACGCCTGACGCTTCATGATGTCCTTGATGGTAATGAGTCCCTTGAGGTGGCCGCCTTCGTCGACGACCGGAAGCTTCTCGACCCGGTTTTCTTTGAGAATGGCCCTGGCCTGCTCAAGCGTAGTGCCCGCGGGAACCGTGATGAGCGGCATCTTGGTCATGCGGGCTTCCACCCGTTGCTCCATATCGGTTTCGAAGCGCAGGTCGCGATTAGTCAGGATGCCGAGGAGCTTCAGGCCGGCGGGCGTCTTCGTCGTAACCGGCACCCCCGAGATCTTGTAGGTGCGCATGAGCTGATGAGCCTCGCCCAGCTTGGCGGTGGGCTCGATCGTGATGGGGTCCAGGATCATGCCCCACTCGCTCTTCTTGACCTTCTCGACTTCGAAGGCTTGGTCTTTCGGAGTGAGGTTCTTATGGATCACGCCCAGCCCGCCTTCCTGGGCCATGATGATCGCCGTCTTGCTTTCAGTCACCGTGTCCATCGCGGCGGATAGCAGCGGGACATTGAGACGGATCTTACGGGTCAGCTGCGTGCCGAGCGTCACCTGGGAGGGCAAGACCTCGGAGTACCCAGGGAGAAGCAAAACGTCATCGAAAGTAAGAGCTTCTTGCAAATTCCTCATCTAGTCTCCATCTCCGTCGACGTCGACATCGAACGTCTCGAGATCGTCGTTGTCGGCGACCAATCTTTTCGGGCCTTGGAAGTAATCCCGGTAG
>CAYNDM010000302.1:0-1891 GCA_964395265.1 uncultured Bacteriovoracaceae bacterium | reverse complement strand
TGATACTCTCAAGCGCTTCGGGCTTGAGGCTTCGGACCACCTTCGCGGGCGATCCAAGGATCAGGCTCCCCGGGGGAACCTTCGTGCCCTTCGTCACCAACGAGCCAGCGCCCACGATACAGTCGTCGCCAACCTCAGCGTCGTCCAGGATGATCGCGCCCATCCCCACCAGAACGCGATTGCCCACGGTGCATCCGTGAAGCGTCACGCGGTGCCCGATCGTCACGTCATCGCCGATCCTCAGCGGGCTCACCTTGCGAGTCACATGAAGCATCGAATGATCCTGTACATTCGTGCGCGCGCCGATCTTGATGCTGTTCACGTCGCCGCGGATGACTACCTGGAACCAGACGCTCGAGGCGTCGCCGATTTCCACTTCGCCGATCACGTCCGCCGAAGGCGCGACGAACGCCGTCTCGTGGATCCTCGGCCAATGCCCGTGGTGAGGCAGGATCATTCGTTCGCCTCCACGACCAGTTCCCCTTGGAGAGAAAGGGACGTCGAGCCCACGATCTTGACGTTCACGAACTTTCCGTTGAGCGAGCGCGGAGACTCCGAAACGAAGTTCACCACCCGGTTGCACTGGGTGCGGCCGCTCCAGACCTTCCCGCTCCCCAAGGCACGCTCGCCCGTGGCCAGGTTCTGGTTCTTGGCCTCGCCTTCGACCAGGATCTCCATCACCTTTCCGACACGCGAGGCGTAGCGCTTCTCGGCGATCCGGAGCTGATGCTTCAACAGGCGGTTCAAGCGGTCGTTCTTCACCTCGGCGGGCACGTCATCCTCGAGCTTCGCCGCGCGGGTACCGGGCCTGGGCGAGTAAGCGAAAGCGTAGATATTGTCGTACTGCACGCGATCCAGGAGCCTCATCGTCTCCTGGAACTCCTCCTCAGTCTCGGACGGGAACCCCACGATCAGATCGGTCGAAAGCCCCACGTCCGGGCAGATTTCGCGAAGCCGATCCATCTGAGCGATGTAGTTCTCGATCTGGTGATGCCGTCCCATTTTCTGGAGCACCCGGTTGGAGCCGCTCTGGACCGGCAAGTGGAGATGCGCTGAAAGCCGCGCCACCCCCCCCTTTTCGGGTGTCTGATAGCATTCGATCAGCTCGTCGCTGAAATCCAGGGGATGGCTCGAAGTGAAGCGGATCCTCTTCAGGGGCGCGCAACGGGGATCTTGGTCGATCGCGTGGAGCAATTGCGGGAAGTTCTCCTCCCCTTCCCTCGGACCGACCTTCCCGCTGACGTTATGGAGCTCCTTCGGCTCGCGCCCCTTCAGGTTCGGGTTCCCTTTTCCGAAGGAGTTCACGTTCTGGCCCAAGAGCGTGATCTCGCGCACGCCGCTCGCGACGAGCCTGGAGACGTCGTTCACGACCTCGTCGATGGTCCGCGACTTCTCTCGCCCTCGCGTGAAAGGCACGATGCAATAGGTACAAAACTTATCGCAGCCTTTCATGATGTTGACGTAAGCTTGCGCCTTGAAACCGAAGACTTTCGTCTCGGTGGAATAGGCCATCGTCCGGTCGTCGAACTCGGTGAACGCTAGGTGGCGCTCGCCATTTCGCACGCGGTAGACCATCTCGGGAAGCGCATCGATGTTGTCCGTGCCGAACACGAAATCGACGTAGGGCGCCTGCTTGAAGAGCTTGTCTTTCTCGAGCTGCCCCACGCAGCCGCCGATCCCGATGAGAGGTCCTTTTTTGCCACCCCCGGCCTCCTGCTTCTTCTTGATCAGATTGTAGGTTCCCAGAGTCGAGATCGCTTTATGAACCGCCTTTTAGCGAACCGAGCAGCCATTGATTATTATGATATCCTCGTACTCGGGCACCTAGCCCGGATCAATGCCCTGCTCAGATAGCAAGGATGCCATCCGCTCGGTATCAGCCACGTTCATT
>CAYNDM010000301.1:0-4034 GCA_964395265.1 uncultured Bacteriovoracaceae bacterium | reverse complement strand
ATGCTCGGCAAGAAGCGGATTATCGTCCTTGCGATGCCGAAGCGGAGGGATGACGATCGGGATCACGCTCAACCGGTAGTAAAGGTCTTCGCGAAAGCGGCCTTCGCGGATCGCCGCCTTCAGGTCTTTGTGAGTGGCCGCGATGATGCGCACGTCGACGTCGCGCGCGGTGTTCTCGCCTACTGCCCGGACTTTCTTCTCCTGGATCACGCGCAAGAGCTTGGCTTGGAGCGAGACATCGAGGTCACCGATCTCATCCAGAAAGAGCGTGCCGCCATCAGCCTCCTCGAAGAGACCGCGTTTTCGCTGAACAGCGCCAGTGAAGGATCCTTTGGCGTGGCCGAAGAGCTCGGACTCGAGCAGGGTATCGGGGATCGCCGTGCAGTTGATGGCGACGAATGGTTTGTTGGCGCGAGGTCCGCTGTCATGGATCGCGCGAGCCACCATCTCCTTGCCGGTGCCGCTCTCGCCAGTGATCAGCACGTTGGCCGTGGCCTGTGAGACTCGGGCAATGAGATCGAATACCGCGCGCATGCCCGGGCTTTTGCCGATGATCCCCTGCGATGACCAACCCTTTCGGACCTCCTGGCGAAGCAGGGTGTTCTCGCGGTGAAGCCGGCGGTGCTCGAGCGCCCGCTCGACGTTTACGCTCATCTCGGCCAGTTTAAAGGGCTTGATGATGTAGTGGTAAGCGCCGCGCTTCATAGCCTCGATCGCGGTCTCGATCGATCCGAAGGCCGTGATCAAAATCACCGGGATTTCGGGGCGTACGCGCTTGAGGTGCTCGGCGAAATCCAGCCCATCGATCTGCGGCATCTTGATATCGGAGATGATGAGATCGATATCGCCTTCGGTGGTGCCTGCGGCGAGCGGGCCTTCTTTGGCCAGCGCCTTTAAGGCATCCGAAGCCAGGCCGAAGGTGGTCACGTGATAGCCTTGATTGGTGAAGAAGTCCTCCAGCAGGGCTCTCATTTCCCGGTCGTCATCCACGACAATCAATCGACCTTTGACTTCTTTCATTTATTCCTACTCCTCTTCCAACCTCATCATTCAGAGGGGCTATTGAGACTGCTTATGCCATCATTGGGACAAAAAGTCCCGCCTCAACCGTTTCCACGGTCATATATTCGAGGCCGCATCACCTGCCTCCTTAAAAGAGCAGGCGGTATGCCAAAATGCTGCCTTCCAGCCGGCGGGGTCCGGTCCGAAATTCCAAGAGGACCTGCCCCGCCTCTTCGAGCTACTGAAGCTCCTTATTCCCTTCTTCTCCTTCAGGGCGAGAGAGCGCATCCAGCGCTTTCAGGCTTTCTTCGACCTCAAGAGGCAGTGAAAGCCCCGCGCTTCCTGAGAAGCCCGCATAGATGCTCTCTTGATAGCGGGCGAAGCACTGACGAGCCAGCCGGGTATGCGGCGAACGATGAATGCACGCCTGGTAGTAAAGGTCATGCAGCTCCCAAAGGTTGAGGTCCTGAAGAGCCTCATACGCCACCCCCGCCATAAAGAGCCCTTCGGTTCCGAGCTTCGTCTTGGCAGGATCCTTTCCGAGCAGCTGGTGAATGACCGCGCTCGCCCTGAGGTAAACCACGTCGGCCGAGCGATCCGCTGGGTATTCCTGAAGCTTGCGGGCCCTATCGATCAAGCGCTTGGCCTCGGCATGCAGGCCACTGGCAGTCGTGATCTTGCGGGAAGGCTCCTTGGCCCATTCCTGGATGGACTGCCTCCATTTACGCGCCTGCTCCCTCAAGAAATAGGGAGCCTGCTTGGCGGCAATCACGCGATCCGCGATCACCATCGCTCTTCTGGGATCCTGGTTGACGCGAACGGCGATCGCCAAGGCGTATCTCGCCGCCTTCTCCCACTCGAGCGAACGGGCGCTCAGCGATTCGGCGTTCGCGAGAATCGCCTCGAACTCCTCCATCGCCTGCTCGAACTGGCGAGTGGACGCGTAGAATTCGCCACGCTCCAGGGGCTCAAGCCCTTGGGCGATCGATTTGAAAGGAATGGCCGGGAACCTCACCCCTTCAGGAGTCCGCGTATGACAGGCGATGCAGTAGCCAGTCAAACCCTTGATCAGGCCGCGCGCGTAATCGCGCTCTCCCCGCTTCATGGCTTCATGCGCGCGGTCGACTTCCTGTGAAAAGAGGCCGGAGAAGAGCCAGATCGAAGGATCAGCATCGGGCGAAGCCGCCTTTTTGTCATCCAGCTTATGAGCCAGGTCTTTCAGCTTCGCGGTGTTTTTGACGATCTGGTCCTTGCGCTTGGGATCGCGAAAACGCTTGTCGCTGCTCAGATCGAGCAGCAGCTCTTCGAGTACGCTTTCCATCGAGCGCATCTTCGCGCGCCACTCGACCGATCTCTCGGGCGACGTCGAAGGCGTATCAGTCATCGTTTGCGCGTGGGCGTCCTGTGCATGGGTGTCTTGCACGTCGGCGGAGCCGGTCGCCAAAAGCAGCGCCGGCAGGATCAATCCTAGGGTCCTTCCATGAGTCAGTTTCATCGATTCGCTTCTCCCAATGAGCGATTAGCTAAAGCAGAGATGGGGCCAGCTTTAGCCTGATTAAAAACCTAAGAAAAACAACAAGCTCGACCGAGCTTGATTCGCATCCGGGACTTAATGTCCCTTGGGACACGATAGAATGTCTCGAGACCCGGGTCCCATTTTCCCCAGTCTCGCGTATATTGAAGAAAAGGGGAACCTGAGCCTGGCACGCCCTCTGCTTTGTCAGCGGCCAAGGAGATCATGAAAATGCCCCAGCCTCAGATGCCGGTCGAACGAAAAACCAAGTCCCCAACCGCTTTGCCTAGACGGTACAAATCCAAGATCATTTGGGCGGTCGATGCCCTGGAGGGCGAAGAACTCGAACGCGGCCCGGTGATCGAGACCCTGAGAAATCTTCAAAGTGGACGCCAGGTGGCGATCGAGCCTGTATTCGTCGTGAGTCCGGACCAGCTGGGCATCCCGGTGGAGATGGCCGCCCCGTGGGTCAAGCAATATAAAGAGGCGCTTCAAAAAGCGCTCGCCTCGAAGACCGAGGGGGTTTCTCTCCCGCACATGATCCAACCGAAGCTGATCGTTCATTCGCGCCCCTCTCAGCGTGGTACCGTCAAGGCCCTCATCGCGCACGCGAAACTGGAGGGAGCCGAGATGATCGTCGTCAGCTCGCATAGCCGCCAAGGGCTCAAGCGCATGGTGCTGGGGAGCTTTGCCGAAACGCTGCTTCTCCTTTCGCCGATCCCCGTCGTGGTCGTGGGTGCCGAGGCTCGAACGCGGCCCAACGGGCTTGGGAGCATCCTCTTCCCCACGGACTTCTCTGAGTCGTCGCTCCCTGTTTTCCAGAGCGCGGTCGCGCTCGCCAAGAAGCTGGGCTCCGAGATCATTCTCCATCACGCCATCCCCAGTCCGATCGAGCCCGCCTTCCAATCCGGCGTGTACCTGCTGGGCGGAGGCTGGGTGCCGTCATCGGTTTTCTTCAAGAGCCATAGCTTCGATCAGCAGAAGACCGCCGAGAAGTGGCTCAAGATCGCTCAGAAGCAGGGAGTGAAGGCCAGCTTCGAGCTCGATCCAGCCGCCCCGAGCGTGGTCTCGTCAGTCCTCGACGTGGCCGACAAGCGCAAAGTCGGGCTCATCGCGATGGCGGCTGAAAGCGGAGCCGTGGCGGCGGCGCTGATCGGAAGCGTGACCCGCAAGATCGTGCGCGAAGCGAGCTGCCCCGTGTGGGGCGTTCGCGCGCCTCGCGCCAAAACCAAATCCAAAAGGAACGCTCATTGACCCGGTGGGAGCGGGAGGAGGTCTTTCATGACGGAGACGCCTACTTCGCTTCCATGCTGGAATCGATCGCCCGCGCCACGCGCACGATCGACCTCGAAAGCTACATCTTCAAGTTAGATTCCCTGGGCGATCGGGTCCTCGCAGCGCTCAAGGACGCTTCCAGGCGCGGAGTGCGCGTGAGGCTATTGGTGGACGGAGCAGGCTCCGCCGGATGGACCTACCGCTGGCTTGAGCATCTCGGCAAGCGCGGCATCGAGGCCCGGAT
>CAYNDM010000300.1:2130-4051 GCA_964395265.1 uncultured Bacteriovoracaceae bacterium | reverse complement strand
CACTTAGAGACCTTTCCGCAGAGCCTTACTTTATGCGCCAAGCTACTCAGCACCTAAGATGCGCATTGCGAAGGAGCGACCACGAATTTCATTCCTTACGAAACCTCGGCGGTGATTTCGAACCCCGTGGCCCTCGTGCACATTCCCGGCCAGGATCATCAGTATATCGCTCACTGGAAGACCAAAGTCGCGTACCCGATCTTTATCGAGTCTGACGGGACGTTCTCTGTCAGGTCCACCTCTGACCGGTACTTTATGTGGTTCAATCGGAATCATCCGGATACCTGCATCGCCACCGACCAGCTCGCCATCATCGGCTCGACCCAAAGTTACCCGGCCAGCTTTCAAAACTCGGATGGCATCACGGTCTTGGGCAAGGCCGCGATGACGGTGACTTGGATCACCGAGCTCTCGTCATCCTGTGGACCGGCCATGGCCGAAGTCGCCAGTTGCTACACCGACGAGAACCTCTGCGGGGGGACCCCCGAGCAGAACGCCGAAAGACATGCCGCCGTGGTCGAGACCTTCGATCCGTACGTCCGTCACTCAGGCCTAACGCCCTCGGAGCTCAGCCAGGTTCAGCAGTTCGCCTATGAGGTCTCCTACCAATAGCGCCATGCAAAGACTCTCTTCTCCGTAGGAGAGGGGCTGGCGCCCTCACGCAATCTGTGCGAAATCTGGTTCATGCGCAAAACCAAGAAGATCGTTTTTGCATCCATGAACGTCGACAAATACCGGGAGTTCAAAGCCCTGCTTTCGGCTTATCCCGATATCGAGCTCGTGCCGGCCGAAGGGCTCCTCAGGAATGCTGAGAAGCTGAGCTTCGCCGAAACCTATTCGAGCTATGAAGAGAACGCAGCGGCCAAAGCGCGTCTTGCGAACCAGGGATGCCACTACCCTACCCTTGCGGACGACTCCGGCCTCGAGGTCGCGGCTCTCGATGGAAAGCCCGGCGTGCGCAGCGCCCGTTTCGCGAGCCCTCCCGCTGGGGCTGCCCCGTTTTCGAAGATGGAGCAGGCCAAGGCCAACATCGACAAGGTCCTCAAGGAGCTAGCCGGAAAAAAGGGCGCCGATCGCAAAGCACGCTTCGTGACGGTTCTGGCCCTTCAGATCGAAGGCGTGCTTCTCATGGCCAAGGGTACGCTCGAAGGCAGCATCACCGAAGCCCCCAGAGGGACGAATGGCTTCGGTTACGACTCGATCTTCATCCCGGATGGGTCGCAAAAGACCCTGGCTGAAATGACTGAAGGAGAGAAGAACTCGATCTCTCATCGAGCCAAAGCGGTCCAGAACCTCATGGCCGAGGTGAAAGCTCGCGGGATCGTCCTGGCCAAGCCCTAAGCTCAAGTCCTCACAGCCAAATTCGCCTGTTATAAAAACTTCAGTTTCTTAACATTTGACTATTTTAGTCGTGTTAATCTAGAGGGGATGTTGCACGTTTGGGAAAAGGCCCTGATTTTCATTCTCTGTGCTTTTGCGACAGCCGGATGTCTCCAGTCCGGAGGAGAATCCTCGGCCACCTTTTCTTATGGTCGCTCCGGAGATTCCGGCTCATCGGGTGAGCAGAACTATTACTCGCCCGGGGCTGAGCCCTGGCTGTGGTACTACAGCAGCTCGTACTACCTGACCATCGGGATGCAAATCAGTATCTGGGCTCAGACGAGTGGCTCCATCACCTCGTGCACCTCGAACCCTGCCCTTCCTGATGGCCTCGCCCTGAACCCGTTCAACTGCGAGATTTCAGGGACGCCCACCACAGCGACTCCGTGGACCAATTATACGGTGACAGCCAGCGGCAGCGGCGGCTCACCGCGGCCAGCCAGCACCAGGTGCAGCGTCGGTGGCAGTTGGTCCAGCAGGAAGCTGACCGATTGGTGGATGAGCGGATCGTCGATGAGATGGTAGTCGTCAAGCACGACGA
>CAYNDM010000300.1:0-2120 GCA_964395265.1 uncultured Bacteriovoracaceae bacterium | reverse complement strand
AGGTGAACCCGATGTATCCCTCGATTTCATTCCCTTACACGACCCAGTATTTCTACGTGGGCAAGTCCGGCACCGAGATCCTTCCCACCTATACGACGGGGACGTTCTCCGAATGCATCAGTACTCCTCCGCTCCCATCCGGGCTCATGCTTGACCAAACGACCTGCAGGATTCATGGGACACCGAATTCAGCCGAGCCTCTCCGTACTTACTCCATCATAGCTAAGGATTCCTGGGGGTACTATTCGAACCCGGGCTACGTCACCTTCGAAGTCTTGAAGCTGGTCAACCTGGAAGTTCCGGTCGACATGATCGAAGTCGGGCTATCCTCGCTCTCCATCGCGATGGGCGGAAGCCAGCCAACGAATTTTCCGAACTCGCAGACGGCGATCGACCCCAATGACTTCGATGGCACTAGCGTGACTTATGCTCTCGAGATCGTAGCCGCCAACTCTGACTCGGCTTCGCGCCAAGTCCAGCTGATCAACTCCGAGACATCGTCAGTGCTCCAATCCATTTCGATCCCCCCGTCTCAATGGGACCCCGTGCGGATTCGGACCGGCACCTTCTCCCTGTTCTCGCCAACCGTTCTTTCCCTGAACGTCGGGACCACCTCGAGCGATGGCCAGCTCAAAGTCTATTCAGCCAGGATCATCGTTCGCCAAATAGGCGCGAGCAAGACTTCGATCTATTTCCCTTTGGTCTCGGGCCCTTCTTACCTGACCGAAGGCCCCTACGCGCCGGTGTTCAATCAGACTTCGCCTACTTTCGCGGGACCAGCTGTCAACACGGGATACCCGACGGATCGCTTCCTGATGACCTTCATCAAGGACAGCTATAGCTACAGCATAATTCCGGAGATCGGGAATGTCTGGAAATTCGAAGCGCTGGTTTCGTCGCCGTCGGGAATGAGCACGGCAAGCGTTGTCCTGAGAAACACTACCTATAACACCAATGTGTCGGGCACGCTGCTTTCGACGAACAGCACGACTCCAGAGCTTTTGCGCACCCACTTCGCCACTTACGTTCCGGGCTTCGATGAGGGCGCCGCGTTTCAGCTCTGGTCCAGGACCTCTGACCCCGGCATGCCGATCGGCATCCACAAGGCAGGGATCTGGATCCCCCTCAATCCGATTCGCTCCGGCCAAGTGGACCACCGGATCACGCGCGCTGTCGAACTGATCGGCGGAAGCAGCCAGGTCGCCGACCTCGCGTTCCAGAGGGTCGCGATCGACTTGGACAACTACAGCAACTCCACGGCCGCGATCTATTCCATGGGCTCCGGAGATGGACAGATCGCCCTGCTGAATTGCGGTACCATGGCGTCAGGCGCCGATTCGTCGAACTGCACGGCGACTCCTGTTCACACCCAGGGCATCTTCACCACTCCCGGCGGATACGTCTGGGCCTTTGATCAGATCTCGACGTCGTCGGACGCGATGCGCGCAGGCGACAACTATATCGTGAGATTGAGCAATAACGTAGGCTCCGAGATCTTCATCAATTCATGCTCGATCAACGTGAAGTTCGGTCAGTGATCCGGGACCGCATCGCGATCCCATTCTCAAGGCCCACCTTGCGATCCGCCTCGGACGTCCTTTTCAGCTCGGCTTTCCTTCTCGGATCGGCGATCCTCTTCACATCGACTCGGTGTTTACCTTGGGAGTCTGCCCGTCCCGAAACTGCTCCGTACCTTCGCGAGGCAGCTCCGTGAGCGGGATCTGATCCGGCTCCCAGAAGGTCCGGTACCAGAGCAGCTTGAGATACTCCGTCATGGTGATCCGGATGCCATGAATCCCGCCCCTCCATTCGTCGCGATCGAAGGGCTCCTGATAATACGAAAGGGTCTCAATTCGAACCGGGTGAGGCAGCTGCGAGAGCACTCGCTGAAAAATGAACCGGGCCCGCTTCATGTGATAGCTCGACGTGATCAGGAGGATCCTCCCCCAACCCCGCTCCGCTACATGCCTCGCCAGCCATCGCGCGTTCTCGTCCGTATTGGAGCTTTCGGTCTCCATCACAACGTAGGGAGGAGAGAGCACTTCGAAAACCCCTCTCCTCACCTGGTAAGTGAGCGAGTTCCAGGTCGAGCGATGGCCCATTCCGGAAAGATAGAGCAC
>CAYNDM010000299.1:288-4052 GCA_964395265.1 uncultured Bacteriovoracaceae bacterium | reverse complement strand
CGCGACGATCGGCGGGATCCTCCTCGGGTCGCTCACGGCCCTGTATCGCAACAAGACCCCCGATCGGGTGATCATGTTCCTCGTCATCCTGGGGATCTCGGTTCCAAGCTTCGTTTTCGCGGCGCTGGGCCAGTACGGCCTGACCGAGCTCAATAAGGCCGCTGGCATGACCGTCTTGCCGGTGGGGGGCTGGGGCACTTTCTCTCATATGCTTCTGCCGGCCCTGGTGCTGGGGCTAGGGACGATGGCTTTTCTCGTGCGCCTGATGCGTTCGTCGATCCTCGAGATCATGAACCTGGACTACATCCGTACGGCCAAAGCCAAAGGGGTGGGGCCTGTCCGCATCTTCTTTTCCCACCAGCTCAGAAACGCCGTGTTGCCGGTCATTACATTCCTGGGACCTGCGATCGCGGCTATCACGACGGGCGGCTTCGTCGTCGAGAGCGTCTTCGCCATCCCTGGCCTAGGGCGCTACTTCGTTCAGGCCGTTCAGCAGCTGGATTACACGGTGATCATGGGATTGACCGTGTTTTACGGGGCGTTTCTCGTGTTTATGGTGATCCTGGTGGATATCATCTACGGATTCGTCGACCCCAGGATCAGTGTCGCGAAGGGGAGGAGTTGACCCATGAGTGAGTTCACGCCCCAGCCGGTAGAGAAAACGAGCGGCCTGAGCGGAGGAAATGTCCGTGACATCCCTTCGGGCTCAGGCTTGAATGGCGGAATGATTTTGCACGAGGAGTTCACGCCGGCGATCAAATCGGCCGCGGTTCAAAAGCTTTCGCGCCCGTCGCTCTCTTATTGGCAGGACGCTTGGATCCGTCTGAAGAAGAATCGTCAGGCCTTGGTCTCGCTAGGCGTCGTGATCGCTTTGATCCTGTTCACGCTTCTAGGGCCCCTGATGTACACGCGCGATCCTGCCGCTCAGGATCTGGCGCGCGTCTCCGAGGCCCCGAGCTGGAAGAGGACGGCCGTCGTTGCCGAGGAGCTTGCGGTTTTTGAACCGGTGGTTCTTGAGGGCGTGGAGCCTTTCCCGACCGCCGATTCCACGACCCTGAATGCGCCGACCGCGATCGAGGTGATCGGCCAGCCTTCAGAGCAGGCCGTTCGATTGAAGTGGACTCCGGTCGGAGGAGCGGCAGGCTACGCCGTATATCGTTCGGATCGCGAGCCGAGCGCCTACTCCAACCTTGGGGTGCCGATCGGATCGACCGAAGCGGGCAATGAGGTCAGCTACGAGGACACCTTCGATATCAAGCCCAAGACCTATTATTACTCGATCGTGCCCAAGAACGGCGATGAGTCGAACAGCTACGTGACCTTGCGGGTGGATGTCCCGTCAACGATTTCTCTGATGGACGCTCAGGCGATCCGGCCTGACGCCGAGGTTGGCCAGACGATCGAGCTGCCTTCTTATCCGTTGGGAACGGATTATCTCGGCCGTGATATGCTCGCTCGCCTCATGGAGGGCGCTCGGGTCTCGCTTTTCATCGGGTTTTTCGCCCCGTTCCTGGCGATCCTTCTTGGAGTCGCGATCGGCGGGGTCGCTGGATACGCGGGTGGGCGGATCGACCACTATCTGATGCGCTTCACTGATTTCGTGCTGGCGCTTCCGTTTTTGCTCTTCATGATCCTGTTCAAAGTCGCATTTGGGGTCCAGGCCGGGGAGAGCGGCATCTATCCGATGCTTTTGGCCATGGTGCTCTTGTCATGGACTGGATCGGCGCGCTTGATCCGAGGCCAGGTCCTGCAGCTTCGCGAGTCGGAGTTTGTCCAGGCCGCTAGGCTTCTGGGGGCGAAGCCTTATTACCTGATTCTGCGTCACCTGCTCCCGAACACGCTGGGCGTGATCCTGGTTTCGTTGACCTTCGCGATCCCCAGCGCGATCTTCACCGAAGCCTTTCTCTCATTCATCGGAATGGGTGTGGTGCCTCCCACGCCGTCATGGGGAAGCATGTGCAACGACGGGATCCAGACGTTTCTCACTCATCCCCACGAGTTTCTTTTCCCAGCCTTTTTCATCAGCATCACGGTCCTGGCTTTCAACCTCCTGGGGGACGGCCTTCGGGATGCTCTGGATCCGAGAATGAGGTCAGTGCAATGAGTGCCCCTATTGTTCAAGTCAAGGATCTGCAGGTCGAATTCGACACCTACGGTGGGATCGTCAAGGCCGTTCGCGGCGTGAGCTTCGACGTCTATTCGGGAAAGACTTTGGCCATCGTTGGAGAGAGCGGCTGCGGAAAGTCGGTGACCGTCCAGTCGTTGATGGGGCTAATTCCGATGCCTCCGGGACGAGTGACCTCGGGGTCGGTGAAGCTCAAGGGCAGGGAGATCCTCGGAGTTCCCGCGAAGGTGGCGAATCGCTTCCGCGGGAAAGAGATCGGCATGATCTTCCAGGACCCCATGACTTCGCTCAATCCCACCATGACCGTGGGCAAGCAGATCGCCGAGACGCTTCGGCTCCACGACGGACTGAGCTTCGAAGAGGGAAGAAGACGGGCCATCGAGCTTCTGAAGCAGGTGCAGATCCCAGAAGCCGAGACCCGCGTGGATCACTATCCCTTTCAGTTCTCGGGCGGAATGCGCCAGCGGGTGATGATTGCCATGGCGATCGCCTGCAACCCGGCGGTGCTGATCGCGGATGAACCGACGACGGCCTTGGACGTGACCATCCAGGCGCAGATCCTGGCGTTGCTCAGGCAGCTCCAGCGGGAGCGGAACATGGCTCTGGTGCTGATCACCCACGATCTCGGAGTCGTCGCGCAGATGGCGGACGAGGTCGCCGTGATGTACGCGGGCCAGATCGTCGAGAGCGGTCCCGTGGACGAGATCTTCTATCGTTCGGCGCATCCTTACACCGTGGGGCTTCGTGCGGCGATGCCTGAGAACGACGAAGAAAAGAGCAAGGCATTGGTCCCGATCGACGGGGCGCCGCCCGATCTCTTCAATCCTCCGGTGGGATGCGCGTACTTCGACCGCTGTCCTCACGCGATGAAGATCTGTGAGCGGGTGAACCCGCAGCTTGCGCTCATCGAAAGCGGGCATTACAGCCGTTGCTGGCTACAGGATGATCGCGCCCAGCCCTTCGCCGGGAGCAAAGTGTATCGGGGCTGCCGCGCGCAAGAGAGCGGGGTGCTGCAATGACCATTCACGCGGAGCTCGGTTCGAACACGCGAAAGACCACTCGCGCGGAGCACGGCTCGAACGCGCAGCCGATCCTGCAGATCAAAGACCTCAAGAAGTACTTCAAGGTCAAAGACGGGCAGTTCCTTCACGCCGTGGACGGAGTGAACCTCGAGATCCATCGGAACGAGATCGTCGGCCTGGTGGGCGAAAGCGGATGCGGGAAGTCCACCCTGGGTCGCACCATCGTCGGCCTCTACGACAAGACGGCGGGAGAGGTTTACTACCAGGGACAGCGGCTTCCGACGAGCTACAAGGCCGAGGACTTCAAGAAGTTCTCGCGTGAGATCCAGATGATTTTCCAGGATCCCTATTCTTCGCTGAATCCCAGGATGACCATTCGCGAGATCATCGCCGAAGGTCCCATGATCCATGGGCTCTGGAAGAGCTCCGAGGTGCAGGAGAAGGTCGGCTTCTGGCTGAAGCGCGTAGGTCTTTCGCCGGATCATATGTCCCGCTACCCGCATGAGTTCTCGGGCGGGCAACGCCAGCGCATCGGCATCGCGCGGGCCTTGGCGCTCGAACCCAAGGTGATTGTCTGCGACGAGCCGATTTCGGCGCTCGACGTCTCGGTCCAGGCG
>CAYNDM010000299.1:0-278 GCA_964395265.1 uncultured Bacteriovoracaceae bacterium | reverse complement strand
GTCGATGGTCAGGTACGTGTCGGATCGGATGGCGGTCATGTATCTCGGTTCGATGGTGGAGCTCGGGCCTGCCAACGAGGTCTACTTCCGGCCCAAGCATCCGTACACGCAGTCGTTGGTGGCGGCAAATCCCGAGCCGGATCCCAAGTCCGAGCGCCAGCGCGAGCATCGGGTCCTTGGGGGCGAAATCCCTTCGCCCGTCAATCTCAAGCCGGGGTGCCGCTTCGCGGGACGTTGCCCGAAAGCCATGGCGGTTTGCTCACAGACTAATCCTAAGT
>CAYNDM010000298.1:0-4064 GCA_964395265.1 uncultured Bacteriovoracaceae bacterium | reverse complement strand
ATATGAGCGATAGTCTCGTGGGCTCGGAGATGTTTATATGAGACAGGTCCATATCCTTTTGTCCGAGACGGATGGCGCGAAGATGGCGAAATTGGACGAGAGCGGGAGGTTCGAGACGTCGGTTCCCGTTGGAGTGCGTTACCGAAGGTATTTAGGCGAGGTGCAGTGCGCGAGTTTCTACGAGGTCAGGGTCGAGGGAGAGGTGACTTGCGACGAGCCGGAGCATACCGGGACCCGCTCCGTATCGGTCAGGACAGAATGGGTAGAGGACGCGTCGACCGTGGCGAGGGGATGCCCGAGCACGCTTCCTTGTCGGTTTACTTCTGTTTCGAATTTGGAATGTCAGAGCGCCCGTAGCCAACCAGATTAGCGAAAACCCAAAGCGGCCCGATCAGGATATGTTCGATGTTCTTGAAGAAGGCAGGGGATTTCTTTTCGTAAGCGTAGTGTCCAATAAATTGGAAGACCCAGCCCAAGATGAATAGAGCCCAGAGCCATGGCGTTGGGATCGCACGGCCTACGAAATAAAAACCTGCGGCCACCAGCGCGAAGGGAACCGCCAGCCTCCAATCCAGGATCAGGTACCAGAGAGTCGCGGCAATCAGGAGCAATACGCCGCCATCGAGGCGAATCAGGGAATCGCTTCCCCCGGCGATCACGAGCGAAGCAAGCAAACCAAGCAAGGTGGCCGTGATCATGGGAATCCCCAGATAGTGACAGACTTTATTGCCAGGAGTCCGGTGGAAACTCGCATAGTCATTGAAATAGCTTTCAAGACGTTTTGGCAGCGGGGTGGTCATTACAATGGCTTACCATATGACACAACACGAACGATACGGTCATCATCCGGGTTGTAAACGACGCCAAGCTTCAAAGTCGGAGCGGTGAGCTTAAAGCGCGCGGGAGCGTCGAAGACGTTCACCTCCCCTACTTCCTCGTAGTTCTGTTCCACTCCTCGCCACAAGTTGCGCCAGTACTGCAGACTCTCTTCGCCTTGCCGGGGAGAGCGGAAGCAGATGACCACTCGCTGGTTTTCGGTCTGGCAGGTCTGGTTGTTGGCGAAGTCGAGAAGTTCGGCTCCCGGTTGCCCGGATGCCTTGCGCCGACGAATCGGATCCCCAAGCTTGCGGATCACCTCGGCGACAGGCAGGCGATCGAAGTGAAACCCGCTCCCTTTTCGCACGTTGTCCTGGGCAGGAATGCGCTCCTCTCCTTTCGAGCAGGCCGCGAGGCTGCCTGAAACGAGAAGCAGGATAACCAGCTTCATGTCAAATATTTGGCAGATTGGACGGCGGTGATCGTTTGGCATCCGTGGACGGTATCGGCTATTCACCTGTTTTCACTTGAGATAAAATTTCAGGATATGTCCACTTCCCCGAAATATTTTCGTCCCGGACAGTACTTGTTTCACGAAGGCGATCCTTCGAAATGCATGTACTTGATCAAGAAGGGCTCCGTGTCGATCCGCAAGATGAAGGGCACGGCGTTCATCGAGATCGCGCGGGTTTACTCGAATGAAGTCATCGGTGAGCTGTCGTTCTTCGACCGGCATCCACGCAGCGCGGCCGCCGTGGCTCTTACGGAGGTGGAGGTGCTCGAGATCGATTTCGTATCCCTCGACAAGATCTACGAGAATGTTCCGGAATACCTCAAGACGATCATCGCTTCGACAGCCGAGAGGTTGAGAAAGGCGAATGACACGATTCGCAGACTCCAAAAAAACGTCATGACTTCTGACGTGATACCGGGACAGGCGGTGACTTCAAGCGATGAGCTCGATGCGGCCTCTGTTCTGGCGGCGACGTCGGGACTCAACGACGTGCTTCCTTCATTGGATGAGTCATCAACCGAAGAATCCGAAGAAACTCCGGGAGACGATTCTGGAACCCCGAAGCCTTAGAACCAACCCAGTGCTCGTATTCTTCCTGTTGGCGGGAACCGTTTCCTGTGCTCACAGCGTGCGCATGATCAGCATCCCGGAGGGCGCCGTCATCAAGGTGGATGGAAATAACCTGGGTAGAGCTCCTTTGCTCTATCACGAGCGCTCAGGGCTTCCTGGAAAATCGCATGAGCTGCGGGCTGAGCTTTCCGGTCATCAGCCGATCGTTCGCCGGGAAAGTCGCCGGGTCTGTCCGACCGCTGCCAACTTGATCATGGATTCCTTCCTTGTCGGCTTTGCCTATGGGTTTTGCCTGCGTGATGAGTACGTCTTTGATTTCACTCAAACGAGCCAGCAGAGCACGTCTTCGAGCGGAACTCGATAGGATCTGGGCTCAGGCTCGAAAGCGCTGGGAAGGCTTCAAGGGCCCAGCTGCCGGATGGCCTCGTAGACCGCGATACTTACGGCGTTCGAAAGATTGAGCGAGCGGACCCTGGCATCGTAGAGAGGGATGCGGACGGTGTCGGTAGGGTTCGCGTTGAGTATCCAGTCGGGAAGTCCTGCCGTCTCCTTGCCGAAAATCAGGAAACTCCCAGGTTCGAAACGATGTTCGAAGAGCGTGTGCCCGGCTTTCTTCGAGAGAAAAACCCGGGGCGCATCGCTTGGAAGATAGCGCATGAACGCATCCACGCTCTCGTGCCTGACGATCTTGAGGTATTTCCAGTAGTCGAGGCCCGCCCGCTTGACAGCGGCGTCCGAGATGTCGAATCCCAAAGGGTCCACCAGATGAAGCGTGGATCCCGTAGCCAGGCAAAGTCTCCCGATAGTCCCCGTGTTCTGTGGGATCTCCGGCTCGATCAGTACAACGTGCAAATCGTGAGGCATGGATCAGGGCTTCAGCGTGTGGAGCATCCGTGGATAAGGGATGGTCTCGCGCACGTGCTCGACGCCCGTGAGCCAAGCCACGGTCCTTTCGATTCCCAGCCCGAATCCGGAGTGAGGCACGGAACCGTAGCGGCGAAGATCCAGGTACCATCCGTAGTCTTCTTCCTTCAGGCCGTGCTCGGCGATTCGGCGCTTGAGCACGTCGACGTTCTCCTCGCGCTGTCCTCCGCCGATCACCTCTCCGTAGCCGAAGGGAGCGATGAGATCGCAGCCCAGCGCGTACTTGCCGGTTCCCGTCACGCCTGGACCCCCGACCGTATCGGACTGTTTGAAGTAGAAAGCCTTGATCTGGGAAGGCATGTGGTGAACCCAGACCGGGAGCCCGTTGAATTCCTCGCCCAGCGCGGTCTCGTGGGGGGCGCCGAAGTCTTCGCCCCAGGGAATGGCGACCCCTCTTCGATCGAGGATCTTGACCGCTTCGTCGTAAGAGATGCGGGGGAACGGCGCGCGGATCTTTTCGAGCTGGGAGACGTCGCGCTCCAGTGTTTTCAGCTCGGCGGCGCGCCGGCTGAGCACGGTTTGGATGACGTACTCGACGAACTTCTCGCCGAGATCCATATTGTCGTTCAGGTCCGCATAGGCTACCTCAGGCTCGACCATCCAGAACTCGGTGAGGTGCTTGCGGGTCTTGGACTTCTCCGCCCGGAACGTCGGACCGAATACGTAGATCTTGCCGAAGGCCATGGCTCCGGTCTCGCCGTAAAGCTGTCCCGACTGCGTAAGATAAGCCGTCTCGTCGAAATAGGGCGTGGAGAAGAGAGTGGAAGTGCCTTCGCAAGCCGAGGGGGTGAGGATCGGCGAATCGAAGCGAATGAAGCCGCGGTTGTCGAAGAACTCATGAATGGCACGAATGATCTCGTGCCGCACGCGGATCGCCGCCCACTGCTTGGCGCTCCGGATCCAGAGATGGCGATGGTTCATTAGGAACTCGATGCCATGCTCCTTGGGAGTGATCGGATAAGGCTCGGCGATCTGGACGATGTTGATCTCGCGCACCCCCATCTCGTACCCGCCGACCGAACGAGGCTCCTTGCGGATCACTCCGGTGACCTCGATCGAGGACTCCTGGGTCAGCTTTTCGAAATTCTCGAAAGCCTGCTCGCTGCACTCGCCCTTGAACAGGATCCCTTGCATCAATCCGGTTCCGTCGCGCATGACCAGGAACTTGATCTTTCCCGAGCTGCGCTTATTGTAAACCCAGCCGCGAAGCGTAACGGTCTGGCCGTCTAACTGGGAGGCG
>CAYNDM010000297.1:0-4089 GCA_964395265.1 uncultured Bacteriovoracaceae bacterium | reverse complement strand
CTTGACGCCCGACCTGATCCACACGCTCAAGGAGCTCCGGAGCAGGGATTTCAAGTTCCTCACAGTTCCCCATACCTATTATGAGCAGGTGCCTGTTCGCGTGCCCGGCGTCACCGAGGACCTGAAGGAATTGGAGCAGCTCGGGATTCTGCTCGACGGAGAGGGCGAAGGCTATCTCCTTCAGATTTTCTCGGAAGAGATCGTCGGCCCGTTCTTCTTCGAGTTCATTCAGCGCAAGGGCAATAAAGGGTTCGGCGAAGGCAACTTCCGGGCACTTTTCGAGGCGATAGAGCGGGATCAGATTCGGCGCGGAACTTTGAAGGCCTGAGCTTCGGAGGCCCGGAAAGGATCGGCTCGGCGCCGATCGATCTCTCGGGCGCCGCGCTCGGCGGGGCGCCGAAGCTCACCTTCGCTCATCCCAGATCGCCCAAAGTTGCTCTGGAGTTTCGATCCAGTGATGAGGCTCATACTGGCTTAGGATCTCTCGATCCGCCAGAAGATCCCAGGTGCACGCGACTCCCAGGGTACCGGCCGATCGGGCGGCGCAGACGTCGGCCCAGCTGTCCCCCACGAACAAGGCTTCTTCAGGGGCTAGCGCCATGCGCGAAAGCGCCAGCTTTAATCCTTCGGGCGAAGGCTTCGGCGAACTGACGTGGTCATCGGCCACGACGGTCACGAAACGATCCAATATCCCGTGGTGTTTCAGGATCAGCTCCGTCATTTCCCAGCTCCTGCCGGTGACGATCGAAATCGGGATTTTTTCGGTGCGAATCCGTTCCAGAAGCTCAGGGACCCCTTCATGAAGCCTGACCTGGCCGAGTCTTGAGTCCAGGTAACCGCTGAATTTCGCGTAGGCCTCCTCGGCGTTCTCGGGGCCGACCAGTTTCGAGAAAATCTGGGTTTCTCCCGCGCCAAAGTGCCGCATGATCTCCTGAGGTGTGTGCTCAGGCCCTCCGAGCGAGATGATGGCATGGTTGAAGGCGTCAAGGGTCGTGGACAGCGAATCCACCAGCGTTCCGTCCAAATCGAAAATCATGCCTTTGAGCGGTGGGGTCATGAGGGCTCCTTTGCGAGCGCTATCTTGCTGGGAAAGCTGGGAATTCGCAAGGTCATTGGCCTTCGGGCCGGCCGCTTGAGGGCTGGACAGAAGCAGCCAGAAGACTTATGTTTCACGCGATGCTTCTCAAGAAAGTGCCTGGATTTTTCAAGACCCGTCGTGATGCTCTGATGAAAGCGCATCCTCATGCCGCATTTGTTTTTCCTTCGAACGAAGAGGTGCTCCGGAACCCGGATGTCCACTATCCGTTCCGGCAAGAGAGCAACTTTTATTATCTGAGCGGCTTTGACGAACCCGAGTCCGTTCTTCTGATTCTCCCCGCGGGTTCTCGGCCTGGAGGCTCTTACAAGACTGTGCTTTTCGTCCGCAGACGCGATCGCGAAAAGGAAATGTGGGAAGGGGAGCGCTACGGAACCGAGGGGGCCGTCGAGGTCTTCGGTGCGGACGAAGCTTACACCATCGATGAGTTCGACCGACGCTTCCCGGATCTTCTGAAAGAGTCGGCGCCAGAGAAGGTCTTTTACCGAATTGGGTTGAATCGGCACTCTGATGAGCGGGTCCTTGGCGGACTCGACCGGTACCGGGCGAGCATGGGCAGGAGCGGAAAGGCTCTATTGCCGCTGCATGATCCGAACGAGGTTCTGGGCGAGATGCGCCTTTTCAAATCCGAAGAAGAGATCCAGATCCTGCGCAAGGCTTGCCAGATCACCGCGCTCGCTCACAAGGCAGCGATGAAGGAAATTCGCCCAGGCATGAACGAGTTCGAGGTCGAGGCCTTGATCGACTACGTTTTCCGGAAGAACGGCTGTCAGCGCGTAGGGTACGGAAGCATCGTCGCGGGAGGCAAGAATGCCGCTTGTCTCCATTACCGGGCGAATAATGAGGAGCTTCGAGACGGGGATCTTTTGCTGATCGATGCGGGTGGTGAGTTCGATTACTACACGTCGGATATAACACGCACTTTCCCGATCGGCCGCAAGTTTACCGATGCTCAGGCGCGGATTTACGACCTGGTGCTTAAGGCGCAGCTCGAAGGCATCGCCATGGCCAAGCCCGGCACCCGCTACGCGGACATCCACAAGCAGGTCTGCGAAGTGCTGACAGAAGGCTTGCTCTCGCTCGGGCTCTTGAAAGGCAACAAGGACGAGATCATCAAGACCGGCGGGTTTCGCAGATTCTATCCGCACAATACGGGTCACTGGCTGGGGATGGATGTGCATGACGTCGGCCTCTACACCAAGGGCGGGGAGCCCAGGGTCATCGAGCCTGGAATGTGCTTTACGATCGAGCCCGGGCTCTATGTCCAGCCGGGCGATGAGGCCCAAGCGCAGTATCCCAATATCGGAATCCGCATCGAGGACGACATCCTGATCACTCCGACCGGGCATGAGCTCCTCACCAAAGACGCGCCCAAGACGCGCGAGGAAATCGAAGCCCTCAGAGCTTAGAAGACAGGGTATTCCTAATGGCAGTTCAGTTAGGACCTTTTCAAATCGACCATCCCTTCATCCTGGCACCCATGGCTGGGATCACGAATTCGCCTTATCGCAGGCTGATGAGGCGTAAGCAGAGCGCGATCGTGATTTCCGAGCTGGTTTCCGCGAACGGGATCGAGCATATGGGGCAAAAGACCCTGGATCTTCTCAAATTCCACGAAGAAGAGCGCGTGGTGGGGCTTCAGATCTTCGGTGAGGAGACGGAGTTCCTGGTGCGGGCCTGCCGATACGTGGAAAAGCTGGGGGCGGACTTCGTCGACCTGAATCTCGGTTGCCCAGTACCGAAGGTCGTGAAAAAAGGCGCTGGGTCGGCGATGTGCCGGGATCCGATCTCTTTGGGCAAGACGCTGAAGGCGATGGTGGATTCGGTTCGGATTCCTGTCACGATCAAGATCCGCACCGGTTGGGACGCCCAGTCCCGCAACGCGATCGAGGTCGTCAAAGCCGCGACCGACGCGGGCGTTCAATGGGTGGCGATCCACGGGAGGACGAGAGCCCAAGGCTACAGCGGACTGGCCGACTGGGATCTGATCGGAGAGGTAAAGGCCAAGAGCTCCATCCCGATCATCGGCAACGGAGACATCACGACGGCGGAGATCGCGGTCGACAAGGTCAGGACCTACGGGGTCGACGCCGTCCTGATCGGCAGAGGCGCCCTCAGAAATCCTTTTATCTTCGAGCAATCCGTGGCGCTCTGGAAGGGAGAGACCTACTCCTCTCCCGCCCCTGAGGATTATGTCGGGCTCCTGACCCTGCAGCGCGCGTTGCTGGAGGAGACGTATGGCAACCCTCGCTCGGTGATGATTCACGCCAGGAAGTTCCTGGCCTGGTACTCTTCGGGATTTCCCGGCTGTCACGAGTTTCGAAAGAAGGTGTTCTCGATTCCGGATCCGGAGGCGCTCTGGACGGAGGCTCGGCAGTTTTTCCAGTCCAGCACCCGCCAACGAGATCTGTCATTCATGGCCCAGCCGTTCCTGATGGGCGGCCACGGCTGAGCGTGCATCGTCAATTGCACTCCTTAAGCGCGCTCTTTTTTCATGAGATCCACCCTGGAGCCGCCGAACTCCAGAAAGTAGCCTTGGTCGTCCTCCTGGAGATACGACAAGAGCTCGAAGTATGAGGCTCTGAGGAATTTTGCCTCCTCCTCGCCGATCCGAGTCATCACCCGGCAGGTGAGGCGCCCGGGAGCGTATCTCAAGGTGGCTGGATCCAGTCCCACCTTGGTGCCGTCGCTCAGCCTGAGTTCGCAGCCCTCATGAGGAGTGCCCTCGATTCCCACGACGAAGTATGCCGTATCCTCGATCTCAACCCGTTTGCTGTTGGTCCCGATTTGGATGAAATACCCTCGGTCGTCTCGTGCGAGATTCCGGAAAAACGCTTCGACGGTCGCCTGGTGCGTGATCTCCTCGCCGTCGCTCAGCCACTTGCCCTCTTTCGAGAGGGTGATCGTCTCATGATCAACGAATTGGGGAAGATGGTTTTTCATCAGGATTTTGGCCACTCGATGGTCTTTCAATCCTCGTAGCATATTTCATG
>CAYNDM010000296.1:0-4115 GCA_964395265.1 uncultured Bacteriovoracaceae bacterium | reverse complement strand
GGCCCACGTTCTCGAGAGCGAGTTTCAGGGTCCCGGTCCTGAAGTACATGATGTTATTCAGCAGCATCGTCATGGGCAAACCAGCGGCGAAGGCGCGCCGGGTATAAGCCAGGTCTTGCTTCGAGTTTGGCGTAATGATTTGCACGCGTCCGCCAGGTGCCATGACCGCGCTCAGCTTCTTCAGGAATACTTGGGGTTGATTGATATGCTCGATCAGATCGTGACAAACGACGAAATCAAAGTGCCCTGTCGGGAGTTCCGCTTGCTCCAATGTACCAGAGTAACAATGGATGCCAAGCGTGCCTTGGACGAAGGAACAGAGCTCCATCGAGATCTCCAAGCCCTCGACGTCCCATTCCGAGTTTTCCCTTATACCAAGAGAAAAGAAACCGTGATAGCAACCCAGCTCCAGCAACTTTCCCTTACGCTTCCATCGAGACAGTTTTCGAGCGAGAAGCTTCCCTCGTAGGTAGGCCTGCCGCGCTTCTCGGAATTCTTGATCGAGCGATCGCCCTTGCTGGTACAACCTGACCAGAGCGCCGTTGCCCTGCGAGATCAGCTCATCGCTCGGCATCGGATTGGCGAAAGTGGCGCCGCAAGACTGGCAATCGGAGTAGTCAAAGAGGTTTTCGCGCCAGTAGTGGACCTGAAACGCTGCGGCGAGTTTGTCTGACCCGCAGATAGGGCAAGTGCTCCGCTTTTCTAAAAATTGATTCATTCGAGTTCTTCTCGCACGATGCCGCATCGAGGTAAAGGGGCCAAGTCGATTCAGAGGTCCCGTTGTAAATTTCCAGATTTCAATGCCTCAGTCTTGTTCTCTTGATTTCTTAGTCTCTGATCGCCTCTGTACTTGATGCCAGGGCAGTCTCGATCAGTTGTTGATGCTGCGCATATTCTCCAAAACCCGTCACGACACAGCCTTTGCATGTCCGCTCAGTGTGGCTTCTAGAGTCAGAAGGGAGTTCAGCATGGCCCATGACATGGTTCCTGGGGAAGTGGGAAAGTTCAAGGCCAGGATTCTCGCCGGAGTTTCTTCTGTGCTGTTCATCCTGCTCATGGGTTTCATGATCTCGTTTCTGTTCATCAACAGGGCTGCCCAGACGAAGGATAGCCTGGTTCGAGTCGAGATGGAGCAGGCGATGGACGCGACTCGCCTGCTCGCCCTAAACGCGAAGATGTCGGCGGATCACCGGACTTATCTCTTGACGGGGGAAAAGACTTTTATATCCCAGCTGAGGGATGATCGAAGGGAGTTCGCCGATACCGCGACCAAGTTGAAGGAGGCCTCGATCGCCCCATACGGAAGAATGCTCGTTGAGCGGGTGGAAGTTCTCGAAAAGGAGATCAGCAAGCTCGACGAGGAGTCCATTCGAGCGCGGGCGAAGGGGCCTTTATCGGCGGAGATGACGAGGGAGCTGGCCAGGCAGCTGGTTCCGGCCAGGCAAAGCATCATGGATGACTTGCAGGAGCTCCTTCGGCACAAGTCATCGATCCTCGAAGAAAAGAAAGCGGAGGCTCTTGAGACCACGACTACGATGCAAAGATGGATCGTGATCACCACTGCCGCGGCATTCATCCTCTCCCTGTTGGTCGGGCTCGTCTATTCGAAGAAACTCGTTACCCTTCATACCCAGCTTGCCGGTGCCTTCTCGAGCTTGAAAGAACATGAGGAGTCGCTGAAACGGGCGATCCGCTCCCGGGACGAGATGGTCGCTGTGATCTCGCATGAGCTCAAGAACCCACTGACCGCGTTAGGGACCGGGATCGCGCTGATCCAGCGGATTCTCCCCGAGGAGGAGGCGCTCAAGGAAGTTCGAACCGTCTTGAACCGGATCGAGCCGTCCCTAGGGAGAATGAATCGCCTGATTTCGGATCTCCTTGACATCACCCGCATCGAGGCCAAGACTCTCAAAGTCAATATCGAGCCCTTTGATCTGTCGGCGACGATCGCCGAGGTTGTTCAAGGGTACGGGTCAATGGCAGCCGAAAAGTCAATCGAGCTTAGTCTCGAAGCGACTGACGATGCCAGGGCCGTCCTGGGCGACAAGGATCGCATTGCGCAGACGCTTTCGAACCTGCTCAGCAACGCGATCAAGTTCACCTCCGAGGGAGGACGGATCACCGTCACCGCTCGTCGGATGGATTCCTTCGTCGAAGTACGGGTGAAAGACACCGGCAAGGGAATCTCTCCCGAGCATCTTCCGCATGTTTTCGATCGCTTCTGGCAAGCGAGAGATTCGGCCTCCATGGGCACAGGCCTCGGCCTTGCCGTCGCCAAAGGTCTCGTCGAGGCTCACGGCGGCAAGATCGGGGTCGAGAGCAAGATCGGAGAAGGCACTACGGTCTTCTTCACACTTCCGGTCGCGCAATCCGCGCAAGGCAAGGAAGCCGCGACGGCCGCCTGATCTACGCCGCAATGATCTTTTGGGGTTCGGAGATCTTCTCGAGCGCCTCACCCGAAAGCGCTTCGTTTCCTGTCCTGGTCGCGATGTCGCCGAGCGAGAGGATCCCCACTAATCTCTTCTGCCGGTTCAGGACGACGAGTCTTCTGATCTGCTTGACCTCCATGAGCCTTGCCGCTTCCTCGACGTCCTGGTCCTCGTAGCAGTAGATGATCGGACTGCTCACCAAGGCTCTGACGTCGGTAGTTTCGGGGTTCAGGCCTTCGGCCGTCCCCTTGATCGCGATATCGCGGTCCGTGAGCATGCCCAGGAGACGGTCGTTCTCTCCGACGGGCAACGCGCCGACGTTCAGGTCACGCATTTTGCGGGCGGCATCGCGAAGCGTGCAAGTTGGAGGAATGAAATGCACGGGCTTGGTCATGATCTGTTGAATCTTCATTTTCTGAAGCTCCTTTCGAGATTGGAAAAGTTCCGGATATGCGCACCGTTTGCAGAATCGAGACCATGGATCGAAGGGAGCGCGTGAATCTGATTGCGCTGAGAGGGGATCCCCAAAAGAAAGGGTGGCGATTCGTTTGCACCCTGATCGGAGCGAGTCCATGAATAGGGGGAAAACATGATTAGAGGATGGCTGGTTGCTCTCGGGACAGGCCTAGGTGTCATGTGGCTGATCAGCCTCGGTGCGACTTCTTCCTCACCCGTCATGACATGGCTGATCGGAATCGCGGCGATTTTGAGCTTCGCCGGCGCCGCTGGAACGTCCAGTCTCACGGACCGGAGGACGGTCTCGACAGGCATCTTCGCCTTGTCGCTGGGAATGTTCGGGGTGTGGCTGATCGGCCTGACCGACGGCGCAGTTCAATGGCAAACCTGGGGGAGTTTCGCTTTCGGCTGTGCGTTTTTCGTCTTGGGCGTCGCATCGACTTCGCGAAAGACGACTCAGGTGCTGCCAGCGAGCGAGAGTCGCAAGCCTCCACGCAAGGCGGCTTGAGAAAATGGATAGGGGCTCGATCCGTTGATCCGCGCGGGCGCGGCGGGTACCCAACCGGTGCAGATGCGTTGGGCAGCCCCTCTGGCGCAGAGGGGGCGGTTAGCCTCGTCGGCGCAAACGCAGTGGGTAGACGCGGCCGCCCTTTCCCTGGCATGCGTGATTTTATAAACATCTCCTCATGGGATCGAACGCTCCGCTTGGACGGGTTAGTGTCTGGATCATACTGGCGATGATGATGCCTTTCTCCGCCACCGGGGCGGGGGCGGATTGGGAGTGGACCTCCCACATCGCCGCCTATCTCGATCGTTCGAGCGGACGCTCAGGCTGCTCGAGCCTGACCTTGTCCGCGGGCAACGTCATCGGGATCATGTACCTTCCGATGGATGAACAGACGGTTCAGGCCAAAGTCCTGTACAAGACGGGTGAGCGCCGGGACCAGGTTTCAGTTCGATTGATGAAGGCAGACGCCCGGGCGTTGAGCGAGGAAATCTCGGCCTTGCAGCGAAACCGTAGGACCAGGCCGATCGTGCTCGAGCGAGGCCGGTCGCCCGAAGGGGAGTGTGCGGTCCTTCAAGTGATCAGCTGAGCTTCTGAAGCCTGAAGCTCCCCCTGGCGGTGGGTCTCAATCATGCGCTCGAGCCGATTGCAGGCTTCTTCCAGGACATGCATCGGAGGCCCGAAAGACAGGCGGACATGGCGCGAGAAACGTGAAGCCTGAGAGG